>NZ_JBQHDG010000017.1:0-272558 GCF_052068095.1 Phytohabitans sp. LJ34
GCGGGCGCAGAAGTTCACCTGGAACGCGGACGGCACGCCCAACTTCGGCACCCCGGTCAACAGCGGCGTGGCCATCCCGGTGCCGTCGGGTGAGCCGGCGTCCTGACGTCTTGTTGTTTTGCGGTTTGTTGTTTTCGCGGTCGCCGGCGGCCTCAGCGCTGAAACTCCTGGCGCACGATGCCACCGGCGACCGCGCACCACGTCGCCAGGTCGACTTTCCCGGTGGGCTCCAGGCCGTGCAGGCGTTGCACCTTACGCACGGCGTCGCGGGTGGCCACGTCGAACGTGCCGGTCAGCTCCACCGGGTATCCCTTGGGGCGCAGGATGCTCTGTAGTCCGAGCACGGCGTCGCCGGTCGACCGCGCGTCCAGCGGCGGCACCAGCGCGTCCCAGGTGCCGCCGAGCACCTCGCCCAGCCCGGCGGCCGGCATGCCGTGCGCGACCTGGAAGTCGTTGACGGCCGCGACCGTGGTGGGATCGAAGGTGCCGGTCGGCTGCACCTGGTACCCGTGTGTCCGCAGTAGATACTGGGTGAGCCGGACCACCGGGCCGGTGCTGGGGGAGAGGATGTTGGGCCAGGTGCGGGCCGGGATCGCCGACGGACGCTGGCCCAGCGCGCGTGCCACGTCGCGCCGCACGCGCGGAAAGAGCTTGTAGAACTCGATGCCGGGGCACTGTGTCTCGCGAAAGTCCCAGTGTCCGAAGAGGACGTGCGCGCCCAGCCCGTACCGCCGGCAGATCTCCACGCAGAGCGCGGTGAGCCCGGTGAGCAGCGAGCGCGGCGGCGCCTCCTCGACGTAGATGCCCTCGTTCTCGATGCCGATCGCGCGACCGTTTTCACCCGGCGAGTGGGCGCCGACGACCTGCTGGGTGCCACCGCGCAGCGCGGCGAGGCTGCCCGCCCGGCCTTCGAGCACGAAGCCGCCACGGCTGACCGTGAAGTGCTGGCCGCTGTCGAGCCAGCCGTTGCCGTCCATGTGCAGGTTTTGGATGTCGCGGGCGAGCCAGATCGCCTGGTTGACCGAGTAGTCGGTGCTGTTCGGGTAGGCCGTGTGGTGGATGACGACCTTCTGCGTGGTGCCGGTGTTGAGCGTGGGCGTGCCCGACGGCGCGCGGGCCGCCCAGGACGTGCCGGTGATGATCTGGTCGACGAACGGCTGCTCGGTGTCGCTTGTGGACACCGGCGCGGCCTGGGCGGTGGCCGGGATGGTCAGGCCGCCGGCGGCGGCCGCGGCGACACCGGTCTTCACGAGGGTACGGCGGTCGAGGGTCATGGCTCGCTCCTGGTGGCGGTTTTTGCCGACGCTTTGGACCACGCGTGAAGGATATTGCCAGTCGCCGGTGTGTCCGGTCAATCGCCACGTCCGAATCCCGCCAGCATCGCGGCTCTTCCGGGGGCAGGCTGTAGGCATGTCCACTGTGTTCACGACCCTCGACACGCCCATGGGTGCCCTGCTGCTGGCCGGGGAAGGCGGCGTGCTGACCCGCGTCACGTTCGGCCGCCCGGAGCCCGCGTGGCGCGCCGGCGACCTCCCGGAGGCGACCGGCCAGCTGCGCGCCTACCTCGCCGGCGAACGCCACGACTTCGCGCTGCCGGTGCGGTCGGCCGGCACCCCGTTCCAGGAGCGGGTGTGGGCGGCGCTCGACGAGATCCCGTACGGGCGGACGCTCACGTACGGCGCGCTGGCCGAGCGGGTGGGCGCACCACGCGACCGCATCCGCGCGGTGGCCGCGGCCGTGGGTGCCAACCCGCTGCTGATCGTGCGGCCGTGCCATCGGGTGGTGGGGGCGGACGGCTCGCTGACCGGGTACGCCGGAGGGCTGTCCGCCAAGCGCGACTTGCTGACGCTGGAGGGCGCGCTACAGACCGCGCTGTTCTAGAGACCTTTCGGAGTTGGGGTTACCGCGGTCGCGGGCTCGATTCAAAGGCAGATTTGAGCTACCGCGATGTCCGTCGTGGTCCCGACCGCTGCGCGGGGCCCCCGGGGAAACGTGGAGCGCAGCGGAGCGTTTTCTTGGGGTGCATTTCCCGCGGCCTCACCCGTCCGCCGCTGGTCACGCTCACCCCGCGCACGGTCGTTTGTCCACAATGCCCCGTGCCGAGGCGACCGGCACCGGACCGGACAGAGGCACTGTCACCACAGGTAACCGCCGCGGCGGTGTGAACAGGATCCCGATGCCAGATCTTGGAGAGTTTGGGCGCCATATCAACCCTAGGTCTCCTAGATCTGGAAGCCCGACCCCCGATGCTGGTGACGCTGCGTCAGGATGTCGTTGGTAGGGGCTTGTCCCGCGCAGCTGGCAGTGGACGGCCGGGGATTTCGGGCTCGCCTTTCCTCTTGTCGGCGGCGACAGCGTCGAGCGGCCTTCGTCGCCGCCAGTAGCCACCGAGACGGCATCCGCGGCGCGAGCTTCGAGATCTAGAACGGTTAGGGCGCTATATCAGCCCTAACCGTTCTAGATCTGAAAGCACCTGTCCAGGCCGGCGACGCTGTGTCACCAAGCGGCGCGGCGACCACCACACCGACCCTGCGGGCTTGCGGCGCGGGCCTGGCAGCGCGGGTCGGGGATCTCGGCGAGCCCTGGCGAGCCGCCGACCCACGCGTACTCCGGCGGGAGCAGCGGCCCGCAGCTGACACGAACCCGGGCAAACTCAAGCTCGAGGCACACCACGACCGGCGCCACCCTGACCCCGAAAGGCCTCTAGGGCGCGCTCTCCCGATGATCGTTCGCCCAATACCCGCACGCTTCCCGGCGTGTCGTGTCGTTTTCGGGCGAACGATCATGGCGCCGCCACGTGCCGAGCCACATCCCCAAACAGTGGGAAGCGGGAAGGTCTCCAGACCAGGCGGAGCGAGGGGTGCGGGGTGGCACGTTCCGGGGATTTGGCGGGACGGGCGCTTTCCTAGCGTGAGTGCCATGACGGACTTTCATGTTCCGACCGAGCCGTATCACGTGCTTCCGGCCGAGATCCACAGCGACGGCAACTCCGACGGTGTCACCGACTACGTCGTGCACGACCACGACCGTGACGGGCACTACGAGCGGTACGAGCAGGACACCGACTACGACGGGCGGTTCGACGTCGTCCAGTACGACACGAACGAGGACGGCGTGGTCGACGGGCGGCTGGAGGATCTCAACCGGGACGGCGCCTGGGATGTGGCGGCGTGGGACCGAAACCACGACGGGACCTACGACAACCTCAGCTACAACCTCGACGGGCGGCCGGGCTGGGATCTGCACAAGGTGGACACCAACTACGACGGGCTGATCGACCTCGTGCGCCGCGACCTCGACCACGACGGGTTGTACGACGTGCGGACCGAGGACCGCGACCACGACGGCGCGGTGGACCGGCTGTCGTACGACCTCGACGGCGACGGCCACTTCGACCTGGTCAAGGAGGACAACAACTTCGACGGTGACTTCGAGAACTCGTTCCGCTACTGACCGGCGGCGTCCTCCGCGAGCGCCGCGGCCAGCAGGTCGTAGGTCGCCGCGTCGAAGGCGACCAGCCGCACCTGTTCCACCCTCGTGGGTGTCGCCCGGATCGTCGCCACCGCGATGCGCGCGGCCCTCGCCGGCGGGAAGCCGTAGACGCCCGTCGCGATCGCCGGGAAGGCCACGCTCCGCGCGCCCACCTCGTCCGCGACCGCCAGGCTGCGCCGGTAGCAGGAGGCGAGCACCTCGTCCTCGCCGTACGCGCCGCCGTCCCACACCGGGCCCACGGTGTGGATGACGTGCCGCACCGGCGGGTCCATGCCGAACGCGGGCGTCACCTTCGCCTCGCCGGGCGGGCACGGCGCGATCGCCCCGCCCGCCCGTGCCAGCTCCGGGCCGGCCGCCTGGTGGATCGCCCAGTCGACGCCGCCGCCGCCCAGGAGCGACTCGTTCGCCGCGGTCACGACCGCGTCGACCTTCTCGCGCGTGATGTCTCCGCGCACTACCTCGATCGCCACCATGGCACCGATGCTTCCAGAACGTGGGAGAGGATGTACCCGTGCGGTACGGGGTGCTCGGAGCGGTGCAGGTGCTCGGCGCCGGCGGGGTCGAGGTGCCCGTCGGTGGGCCGCGCGCCCGCGCGCTGCTCGTGCTCCTGCTGCTCGACGCGGGGCGGATCGTGCCGGCCGAGCGCCTGATCGACGGCCTCTACGGCGACAGCCCGCCGGCCGGTGCCGCCAACGCGCTCCAGTCGCAGGTGTCCCGGCTGCGCCAGGCGCTGGGGGAGTACGCGCCGATCGAGTTCCATCCGGCGGGGTACCGGCTGGCGGTGGAGCCGGACGGCGTGGACGCGCACCGGTTCGCGCGGCTGGCCGCCGACGGGCAGCGGGCGTTGGGCGCGGGCGACCTGGCCGGCGCGGCCGCGGCGCTGCGCGAGGCGCTCGACCTGTGGCGGGGGCCGGCGCTGGCCGACGCGCCCCACGCGGCCGGGAGGGCGGCGCGCATGGAGGAGCTGCGGCTCACCGCCGTCGAGGACCGCGTCGAGGCGGAGCTGGGCTTGAAAACCAACCCGGGCCAGCTCGTCGCCGAGCTGCGCGACGTCGTGGCCGCCCACCCGCTTCGGGAACGGCCGCGCGCCCTGCTCATGCGGGCGCTCTACGCGGCCGGGCGGGCGGGCGAGGCGCTCGCCGCGTTCGAGGACGCGCGGCGGGTCTTCGCCGACGAGCTGGGCACCGACCCGTCGGCGGAGATGACCGCGCTGCACGTGGCCATCCTGCGGGAGGAGGTGGCCCAGCCGCCGTCGCTGCCCGGGCAGCTGACCAGCTTCGTGGGGCGGGAGGAGGAGCTGCGCCGCGTGGGCAAGCTGCTCGGCGAGGCGCGGCTTGTCACGCTGCACGGGCCGGGTGGGGCGGGCAAGACCCGGCTCGCGGTGGAGGCGGCCGGGCGGCAGGACGGCGAGGTGTGCTTCGTCGAGCTGGCGGCGCTCACCCCCAGACCGCCGGAGCGGGCCGGCGCCACCGCGGACGCCGCCGACGGGGGGAGTGAGCGCGGCCAGGACGGTGACGTGCCCCGGGCGGTGCTCGGCGCGCTCGGCCTGCGCGAGGCCGGCCTGCGCGGGGCGGCCGACCCGCGGGACGCGACCGAACGGCTCGTCGCCGCGCTCGCCGACCGGCGGCTGCTCGTCGTGCTCGACAACTGCGAGCACGTCGTCGACGAGGCGGCCCGCCTCGCGGCGCGCATCCTCGCGGCCGCACCGGGAGTGCGGGTGCTCGCCACGAGCCGTGAGCCGCTCGGCATCACCGGCGAAGCGCTCTGCCCCGTCTCCGGCCTGGCGGTCCCGCCGACGGAGAGGCCGGACGAGACAACGGCGGAAAGGCCGGACGAGACACCGGATCGGGCGCCCGGCCAGGCCTCCACCTACCCCGCCGTGCGGCTGTTCGCGGACCGGGCGGCGGACGCCGTTCCCGGGTTCACCGTCGATGGTTCCAATGTGGACGATGTGCTGCGGATCGTCCGTACCCTGGATGGGTTGCCGTTGGCCATCGAGCTGGCGGCGGCGCGGCTGCGGGCGCTCCCGGTCGCGGAGGTCGCGGTCCGTCTCGACGACCGTTTCCGGCTGCTCACCCGCGGCAGCCGCGCGGCGCAGCCCCGCCACCAGACCCTCCGCGCGGTCGTCGAGTGGAGCTGGGAGCTGCTCGATGAGAGCGAGCGGCGGCTGGCGCGGCGGCTGACCGTCTTCGTGGGCGGGGCCACGCTCGACGCCGCCGAACGCGTCTGCGGCGCCGACCTCGACGTGCTCGCCAGCCTCGTGGACAAGTCGCTGGTGGTGGCCGCCGCCGGACGGTACCGGATGCTGGAGACCGTCCGCGCGTTCTGCGCCGAGCGGCTCGCGGAGGCCGGGGAGGCGGCGGAGCTGCGGGCCGCGCACGCCGCCTACTACCTCGACCTGGCCCGCACGGCCGACCCCCACCTGCGCCGCGCCGAGCAGCTGGAATGGCTGCGGCGCCTGGACGGCGAGCGGGACGACCTGCGCGCCGCGCTCGCCCGCGCCGTCGACGACGACCCGCCCACCGCGCTGCGCCTGCTCGCGGCGCTGTCGTTCTACTGGTGGCTGCGCGGCCTGCGTACCGAGGGGGCCGCGCTCGCCGCCCGCCTGCTCGCCGCCGCCGGCCCGGAGGCGCCCGAGGGACTGCTGGAGGAGTACGCGGCCTGCGCCCTCACCGCTCATCTCGGCGGCACCGCCGACGTGCCGGCGCGGCAGTGGGGCGCGGACATGATCGTCCCGACGCTGGGGCGGCCGCCGCGGCACCCGTTCGTGCTGTATCTGTCGGCGATGGCGCTCGGCCCGCCCGCGGACGGCCCGGTCACGATCGCCGAGATGGTCGAGCGGTGGGGCCCGATCTTCGGCGAGGACCCGTGGATCCACGCGCTCGGCTCCATCGGGGTGGGGCTGATGCTCCTGTTCCACCAGCGGGTCGAGGAGGCCGAACGGGAGATCGCGGTCGCGCTGGCCGGCTTCCGGGCGATCGGCGAGCGGTGGGGCATGATGCTGTCGCTGGCGGCGACAGCCGAGTTCGCCGACGGGCGCGGTGACCACGCCGCGGCCGCCGCCCCGATGAGCGAGGCGCTGCGGCTGGCCGAGGAGCTGGGCTCCGGGGTCGACATGGCCGACCTGCTGCGCACCCGCGGCGACGGGCGGGTGGCCGCCGGCGACCCGGCCGCGGCGCGCGCCGACTACGAGCGTGCGGCGGCGCTCGCCCGCCGCGCCGGCGTGACCGAGATGGTGGCCGCGGCCCACCTGGGGCTCGCCGGGGTGGCCCTGCGCAGCGGCGACCTGGCCGAGGCGCGGCGGTGGTGCGCGGAGGCACTGGCGGAGTGCCCGAGCGGGTGGTTCAGCGCGGACGCCACCCGCTTCGGCGTGCTGGTGGCTCACGGCAGCATCGCGCGCGAGGAGGGGGACGAGGCCGCCGCCCGTGCCTGGTACCGCCGCGCGCTCGCCGCGATGGCCGGCGTCCGCACGATGCCCATCGTCGCCGACGCGATCGACGGCCTCGCCGCCCTCTCACCGCCGGACGAGGCGTCGCTGCTGCTCGGCGCCGCGGCGGCGCTGGAGGCGGTCCCGCTCGACGCGGCCCGCGGCCGCGCGGCCTCCCTGGCGGACTTCGAGCGCGGCGCCGCGATGAGCCGCGCACAGGCGCTGACGGTGTTGTCAGCCGGCGGTGCGTGACCGGTCAGCGCCGCCCGCCACCGTGCTGGCATGACGACACAGACCCCCGCGGTGGTCGCCGAGGACCTGCGCAAGCGGTACGGCGCGACCACCGCCCTCGACGGCTTCGACCTCACCGTGCCGGCCGGCACCGTGTGCGGCGTCCTCGGCCCCAACGGCGCCGGCAAGACCACCGCCGTGCGGGTGCTCGCCACGCTGCTCCGCTTCGACTCCGGCCGGGCGTGGGTAGCCGGGCACGACGTGGTCCGCGAGCCCGGCCGGGTGCGCGGCGCGATCGGCCTCACCGGCCAGTACGCGGCGGTCGACGACATCCTCTCCGGCCGCCAGAACCTCGTCCTGTTCGGCCGCCTCCACCACCTGCGCCCCCGCGCGGCGAAGCGGCGGGCGGACGAGCTGCTGGAGCGGTTCGGCCTGGCGGAGGCGGCGGACAAGTCGGCCAAGGACTACTCCGGCGGCATGCGGCGCCGGCTCGACCTGGCGGCCAGCCTCATCCGGACGCCGGAGGTCCTGTTCCTCGACGAGCCCACCACCGGCCTCGACCCGCGCAGCCGCAACCAGCTGTGGGACGCGGTGCGCGAGCTGGTCGGGGGCGGGACGACGGTGCTGCTCACCACGCAGTACCTGGAGGAGGCCGACCAGCTCGCCGACCGCATCTCGGTGGTCGACCAGGGCCGGGTGGTGGCCGAGGGCACCTCCGACCAGCTGAAGAGCAAGATCGGCGGCGACCGGGTCGAGGTGGTCGTGCGGGACGCGGCGGACCTGGCGGAGGCGGCCCGCCTCGTCGGCCACGTCACGGCCGCGCCACCCGAGGTCGACGCCGACGTGCGCAAGGTGAGCGCGCCCGTCACCGACCGCGTCGCCGCGCTCTCCGACGTGATGCGGACACTCCAGGCCGCGCGGATCACCGTCGAGGACGTCGGGGTACGTCGCCCGACGCTCGACGAGGCGTTCCTGCGGATCACCGGCCACCGTTCCACCGAGGGGGTGTCGCGGTGACCTCGCTGCGCTGGGGCCTCGCGGACGGGTGGACGATGACCCGCCGCAACATGGCGCACGTGGTGCGCGCCCCCGAGGAGATCGTCATCTACTTCAGCCTGCCGATCATGTTCGTGCTCGTCTTCGGGTACGTCTTCGGCAGCGGCATGGCCGTCCCGGGCGGCGGCAACTACCGCGAGTACCTGCTGCCCGGCGTCTTCGTCATGACCATGCTGTACGGCCTGGGCGCCACCGCCACGGGCGTCGCGGTGGACGTGAGCCGCGGCGTGGTCGACCGCTTCCGCTCGATCGACATGGCCCGCTCCGCGCTGCTCGTCGGCCGCAGCGGCGCCGACCTGCTCCGCGCGCTACTGGAGATGGCGACGCTGGTCGTGTGCGGCCTGCTGGTGGGCTGGCAGTGGCGCGACGGCGTCCTGAGCGCGCTCGCCGGCGTGGGGCTGGTGCTGCTGCTCCGGCTGGCGCTGACCTGGGTCGGCATCTACCTCGGCCTGGTGGTGCCCAACCCGGACACCGTCTCGGTGATCGTGTTTCCGGTGGCGTTCCCGCTGACCGCGCTCTCGAACGTCTTCGTCGCGCCCGACCTCATGCCCCACTGGCTCGGCACGATCTCCGCCTGGAACCCGCTCTCCGCGACGGTCGCGGCCAGCCGGGAGCTCTTCGGCAACCCCGGCACGGGCGGCGACTCGTGGGTGGCCCAGCACCCACTGCTGCTGGCGGTCCTGTGGCCGGCGCTGCTCATCACGATCTTCGCGCCGCTGGCGGTGCGGCGCTACCAGCGCCTGAGCCGCTGACCCCGCCCGTGAGCGGCCGGGCCGCCGGGCGGTGGGCTCGGTGGGCTCGGCCGTTCGGTGGGCTCGGCGGCTCGGTGGGCTCGGTGGGCGCGGCGTCGGTGGGCCTGGCCCCTCGGTGGGGTCGGCGGCTCGGTGGGCTCGGCCGCGAGAATGGGTCCATGAGCGAGGAGATGCGACGCGCGGCGGTGGTGGCGTTGGCCGCGCTGGCGAGGAGTTTCGACGACCGCGACCAGGCGGACGCGGGCCGTTGCCTGGCCAGCTTCGCCGAGATCCCCGAGGCACGCGAGCCGTTGTGGCACCTGATGCTCGGCTCCGCCGGCGCGTCCGCCGTCCGCGCGACGGTGGAGGGCCTGCTCCGGCGCCAGGACGCGGTCGGCGTCACGGTGGTCGCGGCGGCGCTGGGCACCGCCGACCCCGACCAGGTCGACCGGATCCACATCGCGCTGGCCGACGTCATGAGGGTGCTCGCCGGCGAGCTGGATCTGGAGGCCACCATGCGGTCGTGCGGGATGTTGGTCGAAGGCGACGACGAAGACCTGAGCCGCGGCGCCGACATGCTGATCAGCATGGTCGCGATGGTCTCCATCATGGACCCCGACGACTAGCGAGCGTTCGGGCAGATCCGGCTCAGATCGTGGTACTCGGCTGCTGCCCCAGCTACAGCCAGGTACCACGATCCGCATCGTGTGTTACGCCTCCTGCGGGGTGAGCCTGGTGCGGCGGAGGAGTTGGGCGTTCAGGGCAACCACGATCGTGGAGGCGCTCATCAACACCGCGCCGACCGCGGGGCTCAGCGTGATGCCGGCCCAGGCCAGGACGCCGGCGGCCAAGGGGATGGCCACGATGTTGTAGCCGGCCGCCCAGGCGAGGTTCTGCACCATCTTGCGGTAGGAGGCGCGGGACAGGCGGATGACGCCGGTCACGCCGCGCGGGTCGGACGAGGCGAGCACCACGCCGGCCGACTCGATGGCCACGTCGGTGCCGGCGCCGATCGCGATGCCGACGTCGGCGCGGGCCAGGGCCGGTGCGTCGTTGACGCCGTCGCCGACCATCGCGACCCGGTGGCCGCGCTCCTGGAGGCCGGCGACCGCGCTGTCCTTGTCGGCGGGGAGCACCTCGGCGAAGACCTCGTCGAGGCCGAGCTTGTCACCGACCGACTCGGCAACCGCCCTCGCGTCGCCGGTGATCATCGCGATCTTGCGGACGCCCTCGCGGCGGAGCTGGGCGATCGCGTCGCGGGCCTCGGGGCGGACCTCGTCTTCGAGGGCGAGCGCGCCGATCACCTCCGGGCGGCCTCCGTCCTGGCTCGCCGCGCCCCCGTCCTGGCTCGACCCGCCGCGGTCCTGGCTCGACCCGCCGCCCTCGTGGTTCGCCTCGCCGCCCGGCGCCGCGGAGGTGGGGTCGAGGCGGATCAGGTGGAGGACGGCGGCGCCGCGGCGTGACCACTCGCCGGTCTGCTTCGCCAGGTCTTCGGGGACCTCGGCGCCCAGCTCGCGGAGCAGTGCCGGGCCGCCGACCGCGTAGCCGACGCCGTCGATCGTGGCGCGCACGCCGCGGCCAGTCAGGGAGCGGAAGTCCGTCGCCTCGGCGGGGGTGTCCGCGGCGGCGACGATCGCCTTGGCCAGGGGATGCTCGCTGTCGGCCTCGACGCCGGCGGCCAGGCGCAGCACGTCGTCGCCGCCGGCCACGCCGCTGACCTTGTGGGCGCCCTTGGTCAGCGTGCCGGTCTTGTCGAAGAGGACGGCGTCCACGGTGCGCATGCGCTCCAGGGCGAGGCGGTCCTTGACCAGGATGCCGGCGCGGGCGGAGACGGCCGTGGACAGCGCGATCACCAGCGGGATGGCCAGGCCGAGCGCGTGCGGGCAGGCGATGACCAGGACCGTCACGGTGCGGACGACGGCCTCGTCCAGGTCGCCCGATGCCCACCAGGCCAGGAACGTGAGCACGCCCGCGCCCGTCGCCACGTAGAAGAGCATCGCGGCGAACCGGTCGGCCAGCACCTGAGCCCGGCCGGCGCTGGCCTGGGCCTGCGCGACGAGGCGCTGGATGCCGGCGAGCGCGGTGTCCTCGCCGACGGCGTCGACCCGGACGCGGATCGCCGAGTCGGTGGCGACGGTGCCGGCCACGACGCGGTCGCCCCGCTCGCGCGGGACCGGGCGGGACTCGCCGGTGATCATCGACTCGTCCAGCTCGGCGGCGCCGTCGGTGATGCGGCCGTCCGCCGGGACGCGGCCGCCGGAGCGGACCAGGACCACGTCGCCGGGCTTCAGGTCGGCGATCGGGACCCGCTCGCCGCTGACCAGCTCGGCCTCGTCGGGCAGCAGCGCGGCCAGCGCGGACAGGGCGCCCTGCGCCTGGCCGATCGCCTTCATCTCCTGCCAGTGGCCGAGCAGCATGATCGTGACAAGGGCGGCGAGCTCCCACCAGAAGTCCAGGTCGAAGGCGCCCGCGGCGGTGGCGATCGAGGCGCCGTAGGCCACGGTGATCGCCATCGAGATCAGCAGCATCATGCCGGGCGCGCGGTCGCGCACCTCGCGCACGCCGCCGACCAGGAACGGCCAGCCGCCGTAGAAGAACACGACCGAGCCGAGCACCGGGCCGACCCAGTCGACGCCGGGGAAGTCGAGGCGGTAGCCGAACCAGTCCATGACCATCTCGCTGGTCAGCACCACCGGGACGGTGAGCGCCAGGCTCAGCCAGAACTTCCGCCGGAACATCGCCGGGTCGTGGCCGGCGTGCTTATCGTGGCCTTGCACGTGGTCGTGGCTGTGTTCCATGGGCCGTACTATACCCCCCTAGGGTATTGCTCCGGGTAGGATGTGGGGCCGGGAGAGGATGACATGGACGACACTGCACACGCACACCACGGATATATCCACCAGAAGGACGACTACCTCAAGCGGCTGCGGCGCATCGAGGGCCAGGCGCGCGGCCTTCAGCGCATGGTCGAGGAGGAAAAGTACTGCATCGACATCCTGACCCAGGTGTCGGCGATGACGAAGGCACTCCAGTCGGTCGCGCTCGGCCTGCTCGAAGAGCACCTCAGCCACTGCGTGGCCCAGGCGGCCCAGTCCGGCGGCCCGGAGGCCGACGAGAAGATCCGCGAGGCATCGGACGCGATCGCGAGGCTGGTGCGCTCGTAGAAATTCGGCGGCGGCCGCGAGCGAGGACCGGCACCCTGGGCGGGTGGCCACGTTCGAAGAGCTTGTCGAAGAGGGCGCCGCCGCGCCCGTAGAAGGGTGGGACTTCTCCTGGTTCGCCGGCCGGGCGACCGAGGAGCGACCGCCGTGGGGTTACGCCCGGCTGATGGGGCGCCGCATGGCCGAGGCCCGGTCGGGCCTCGACGTGCAGACCGGCGGCGGGGAGGTGCTGGCCACCATCCCCGCGCCACCACCCCGGCTCGCGGCCACCGAGTCCTGGCCGCCCAACGTGGCGGTGGCCCGCCGCAACCTCGCCCCGCTCGGCGCCACCGTGTACGAGGTGGCCGACGACGCCGACCTGCCGTTTCCGGCGGAGGAGTTCGACCTCGTCGTGAGCCGCCACCCGACCCGGATCCTGTGGGACGAGATCGCCCGGGTGTTGCGGCCCGGCGGCGCCTACCTGTCGCAGCAGATCGGCGACGGCACCAACCACGAGCTGACCGAGGCGATGACGGGCCCGGTGCCGGCCGGCACCGCGCGCGACCCGCGCCGGGTGGTCGCCGCCGCCGAGGCCGCCGGGCTGACCGTGGTCGACCTGCGGGAGGCGACGCTGCGGGTGGAGTTCTTCGACGTGGGCGCGGTCGTGCACTTCCTGCGCAAGGTGCTCTGGACCGTGCCCGGGTTCACCGTCGAGGCGTACCGCGACCAGCTGAAGGCGGTGCACGACCGGATCCAGGCCGAGGGGTCGTTTCTGTCCCACAGCCGCCGGTTTCTCATCGAGGCGGTGAAGCCCGCAGGATCTTGACGGTGTGCACGGTGATGTAGCCGCGCCAGTCGAGGGCCGCCGCGGGCGACCCGGCCGCGAAGTCGACGGTCCAGCCGCCGTCGTCCTCCTGCCGCCCGGCCAGCTCGGCGAGCTCCGCCTGGACCGCGCCGGGTGGCATGAGGTCGCGCAGCGGCCCGGGGAATGGGGCGAAGTCGAGCGGCCGCATCGACTCGCCCTCGCTGCCGCCCACCACCGGCAGCGTCGCCGACGCCGGCAGAAACCCGACGAGCCGCCGCAGCTCGGCGGCCGCGCCCGGCCACGAGTCGTGCACCGCGTCGAGAAACCACAGCATGAACCGGAACTCGATCGCGAAGCCGGCCTCCCGCCGCTCGGCGATCCGCTCCCGGCAGTACGCGCCGGCGCGGGCCAGCCACGGGTGGTCGCGTACCGCCGGGTCGTGCCGGGCGACCTGGTGCGCGGCCGCGGCGACCGCGCAAGTGATCTGCGGCGACGACGTGGTGGTGTCGGCCCCGGTCCAGATCGGCGAGGTGCCCGTGGGCTGGGTGACGGGGAGCGCGAACGGCAGGCCGCCGTCACCCAGCGTCACCGATTCGAGCCAGTCGCACAGCGGGCCGCCGAACTCGCTCGTGCCACCCACCTCCGCCAGCACCTCGAACGCGTGCAGCGCGCCGGCCGGCTGGCTCTCCGGCGACCGCAGGTCGGGCTCCAGCGCCCAGCCGAAGCCGCCGTCCGGGTTGCGGTACGCGGCGAGGGCGGCCAGCACCGCCACGCCGTCGCCCTCCCCGGTGACCAGGTCGAACCGCCGGCGGTCGATCAGCCGTGCGTGGCCGGCCAGGAACTCCGCGGCCTTGTTCAGATAGGTCTCCATGGGCCCCATCCTGGCGCGCCCATACCGGCCCCGGCTTGAACGAAACGGACACGCGGCGGGTATCGCACACCGGACAACGCGTATCAACGCGACGTGCGGGCCGCTCATGTCTGCGTGATGCCAAAATCGATCCCGTCCAATCAGCACCGTCCCGGCGCGCGTCGTGGACTTGCCGAGCGGCCGTTCGCGAGAATGGGGCCGGCGATCCGGGGGGACGGGATGGACCCATTGGCGGAGGCGGATGCACGCGATCTTGTCGAGCGGGTGCGAGACGGCGACAACGAAGCGTGGGTGGAGCTCACCGACAGGTACGTGAGCCTGCTCTGGTCGGTCGCACGGAGCATGCGGCTGAGCGAGGCCGACGCGGCCGACGCGGTACAGACCACGTGGCTGCGCCTGGTCGAGGCGCTCGACTCGCTGCGCGATCCGGCGCGGGTCGGCTCCTGGCTGGCGACCACGATGCGGCGCGAGTGTCTGGCGGTGCTGCGGCGCCGCGCGCGGGTGGTGGCCGCCGAGGGCTGGGACCAGATCGCCGGCGACACCGCCGCGCTCGACGAGGCGCTGCTGCGCCGGGAGCGCGACGCGGCGCTGTGGCGGGCGTTCAAGGGGCTCGGGCCACGCTGCCAGTCACTGCTGCGGATGCTCATGGCCGAGCCGGCCCCGTCGTACGCCGAGGTGTCCGCGGCGCTCGACATGCCGGTCGGCGGCATCGGCCCGACGAGGCGCCGCTGTCTCGACAACCTGCGCAAGATCATGCTGGCCGGAGCACATCCGTTCGAGGCCCCGTCAGCGGGGAGTGCGTGAGGACTGTCATGAACGATCTTGATGACGACGCCCTGATGGCCGAGCTGCGCCGCATCGCGGCCGAGGTCGACCCGGTGCCGCTGAGCGTGGTCGAGGCGGCCCGCGCCGCGATCGCCACCCGCCACCTCGACCACGAGCTCGCCGAGCTCGTCGCCGACTCGGCCGACGCCGGGTCGGGCCTGCTCTTCGAGGCGGTGCGCGGGCCGGGGGTGGCGGAGAGCCGGCTGCTCACGTTCGACGGCGGCGGCGTGCAGGTCGACGTCGACCTGGCGCCGACGGGCGGCGGCCTGCGGGTGATCGGGCAGTTCACCGGCCCGGTGACCGAGTGCGCCGTGGAGCGCGGCGACGGCGGCGCGCTGGAGCTCGCGGTCGACGAGCTGGGCCGCTTCGTGGCCGACGACGTCTCGCCCGGCCCGCTGCGCCTGCGCTACCGCTCCGAGATCGGTCAGCTGGTGCGGACCGCGTGGCTCGTCCCGTGAGCCGCGCCCGGGGCGTCGCGTGAGCTCAGCGCCCGAGGGCGAGGAAGGACAGGGCCGTCGCGACCGCGACCGGGTCACCGCCGGTGCCGGCGCGCACGGTGAGCAGCGCCTCGGCGAACGAGGCGCCGGCCCGCAGCCGCTCGTGGAAGGCGACCATCAGCGGGGCGGTGGCGCCGTCGTGCACTGGCACGACGCTGGCCAGGATGCTCGCCGTGCCGAGCGGCACCAGCGCGGTGACCATGCCGAGCAGCTCGTCGACCACCGAGGCGCCGGCCGCGGCGACCGTACCGGCCACACCGGACTCGCAGCTGGAGAGCACCAGCCGCAGCGGCGCGCGGCGCAGCCGCCCCAGGTCGTGCACCATCAGCGGCCCGTCGTCGAGCGACAGCGCGGAGAAGAGCGGGTTTCCACTGTGGAACGTGCCGTGCGCCGCGACGTGCGCGGTCCACGCCCCGTCGAGCGCGGCCAGGGTGGCGGCGGCCGTGGCGGCGCCCTCGCTGAGCACCACCGCGTCGGGGTACAGGGCGGCGAGCTGCTTCAGCTCGACCGCGCTGGCGTCCAGACCCGGGCCGCCGACCAGCGCCACCCGGTGCCGGCGCGGCGCCTGCACGGCACCGGCGCGCAGCCAGGTGGCGGCCGACGGCGCGACGCCCAGCGGGGTCCCGCGCAGCGCCGGGAGCAGCGCCCACGGCACCGCGTGCAGCTGCGCCGGCGGCACCACGACGACCGGGCCGTCGCCGGCGAGGTCGGCGGCGGCCGGCCCGAGCAGCGCCCGCTGGAGCGCCACCCCGGCGCGGTCGAGGCGGTCGAGCACCCCGCGCGGCGCCCGGCCGTGTGCGAGCCGCCGCAGCATGAACCGGGCCAGCTCCACCTCCCGCTCGGCGCCCGCGAGCGAACCGACGGCGTGCATGCGGACCCGGCGGCCGACGGCGGTGGTGGCGTACAGGACGCCGTCGACCGCGGTCAGCTCGGCCAGCCGGTGGTCGCCCAGGCCGTCGAGCAGCGCGGCGAGGTCGGTGCCGGCGAAGCCGCCGCCGGCCGGGTCGCCCGCCGCCCGCCGGGTACGCGCGCGGATCGACGCTTCGAGCGTGCCCCGCTCGTGGTCGAGCCGCGCGGTCGGCGCGCCCTCCGCCCGGGCCGCTTCGAGTCGGCGTACCACCGCGCGCAGCGAGCCCAGCTCGGCGACGAGCTCCGGGTCGTCGGGCGGCAGCGCCGGGGGCACGGCGAGCGCGCTGGCCCGCCACCGCTCGGTCCAACGCAGCAGCATCCGGCCGTCGCCGCGCCGCACCGCGTGGCGCAGGGCGATGTCGACCAGCTCGGTGCCGTACGCGGCGGCGTGCGCGCGCAGCTCCGGCGCACCGAGCGTGCGCTGGTGCTCGCCGGCGGCGACGAGGCCGCGCCGGCAGGCGACCAGCGCGGCGGCCGTGTCACCGCGGCCCTGCGCGCGCAGCGCCTGGGCCAGCCAACCGGCCGCGTGGCCGAACGTCGGGCCTCGGTGCCGGTAGCGGGCCGCGCTGGCCAGGTGGCGCTCGGCGACGTCGGTGCGCCGGCCCAGCCCGGCGGCCAGCCGCCCGGCGAGCAGGTGGGCGGCGGGTGCCTCCTCGGCACGCAGCGCCTCCAGCCGGTGGGCCAGGTCGGCGGCCTGCGCGAGCAGGCGGGCGCCGCGCTCGCCGGCCGCGTACCGCGACTGGGTCACCACGAACGCCGCGCGGGCGTGCCACCACTGCCGCCCCTGCCGGCGGAAGAGGTCGCGGGCGGCGGCCGCGCGTTCGATCGCCTCCGCGGGACGGCCGGCGGCGACCGCGGCACGCGCGGCGACCAGCTGGAGCTCGGCCACCTTCGTCCGCTCGCCGCCGGTGCCCGCCCGGCGCACCGCCTCGTCGGCGACGGTGACCGCCTCGGCGGCCAGGCCCGCCGCGAGCAGCACGGCGCAGCGGTCGATGGCGAGGTTGGGGCGGGTCACGCCGAGCGCCGCGTACCGCTCGCCGGCTTCGTCGAGGAAGCCGAGCGCGCGCGGGATGTCGCCGCCCTGAAGGGCCAGGTCGGCCCGGCTGTGCACGGCCATCGCCGACTCCATCTCCTGCCCCGCGTCGGCGAGGAGGCGCTGGGCGATGGCGAGGTCGTGGTCGGCGCGGGCGGCCTGCCCGAGCGCCGCGTACACGAGGAAACGGTGCGTGCGCGAACGGGCCTCCCAGATCGGGTCGCCGCCGCGCCGCAGCAGGTCGATGGCGCGGCGCAGGTCGGCGAGCGCCTCGTCGTACCGACCCAGCACGCGAAACAGGCTGGCCCGGCGCATCAGCACCCGGCCGGCCCGGACCCCGCCCGCGCAGCCCGCGACCGCGGTGTCCAACATGGCCAGACCTTGTGCGGTACGCCCGGCGAACCCGAGCGTCGCGCCGAGGGTGGCCTGCACGTCGACGACCCGCTCGGCCGAGGGGGAGCGCCGGGCGGCACGGAGGGCGGCGCGCAGTTCGGCGATGGCGTCGTCGACCCGGCCGGAGTCGCGCAGTACGATCGCCCGCGCTTGGTGCGCGACCGAGGCGGCGGTCGCGTCCGGACGCCGGGCGAGCACCTGCCCGGCCTCGGCGAGCGCGTCGGCCGGGCGCGAGACGGCGAGCGCGAGCAGTGCCTCGTCCACCAGCACATCGTAGGAATTCCATGGAACCGATCGAGACACCGGGGAGGGTGTCGTGGCTGACAAGCCGACAGGCAAGTCGAGATCGACCGAGCAGATACAGGCCGACCACACGGTCCGCGCGCTTGGCGGGCCGGAGGAGGCGGGCATCCTCCGCAGTGGACAGCCGGGGGAGATCCAGTACATATACCGGAAGGGCTTTATCCTGGTCCGCGAGGAGGCGGTGGCCGACGTGCGGTCCATCTTGGACCGTTACGACCAAGGCGTGCGTGGGCGGCGCAGCGACGACTACGGCGAGACACCGCCGCCGTCCCGCGAGCGCGACGAGATCGAGCAGGTGGTCAGCGGCGTCCGGCTGCTGCGGGTGCGCGGCCTGGAGACGCACGACGCCCTCGACCTGATCCGGGAGGGCAGCGAGGAGTTCGACATCGCGGGCCTCGGCGCCGGGATGTGCGCGCCCGACCACGCGGTGCACATCTCCGGTGACGCGGCGACGTGCCCGGCCACCGAGCCGGAGCCCGTCGCGCCGGGTGGCTCGCCGTTCCCGCCGATAGCCGCCGACCCGTCGGCCGGCGCCGGCGTCAAGGTCCTGGTGATCGACACCGGCTTCGACAACGGGATGAGCAGCACGCCGTTCTGGCTGCACGGGGTGACCGGCGAGACCGACCCGCTGGTGCGGCAGGGCAGGGTGCTCGAGCCGTACGCGGGGCACGGCACGTTCATCGCCGGGCTGGTGCGGGCGGTCGCGCCCCGGGCCGAGGTGCGCGTGCTGAGCTTCTTCAACCGCGGCGGCGCCACCTGGGAGTCGACGCTGGTGCAAAACCTCGACAGCGCGCTGGCGTTCGAGTTTCCGGACATCATCAGCATGTCCGCCGGCACCCGCTCCTACCCGGGCGGGCTGCTCGCGTTCAACGTCTTCAACGAGCAGCGGCTGCGCCACCACAAGGGCGTGGCGCTCGTCGTGGCGGCCGGAAACGACGGCGACCGCGACTTCTTCTGGCCGGCCGCCGCGTCGTACACGGTGTCGGTCGGCGCTCTCGACACCGACTGGCGGAGCCGGGCCGACTACAGCAACTTCGGCGGCTGGGTCGACGTGTACGCGCCCGGCACCGACCTGGTCAACGCGTTCCCGGACGGGAAGTTCACCTACCAGGAACACCCGAACATCCCGCCCGCGCTGCCGCAGCCGCGGGTCGAGACGTTCGCGGGCATGGCGATGTGGAGCGGCACGTCGTTTTCCACGCCGATCGTGGCCGGGCTGATCGCCGCCCGGATGTCCCGCACCGGTGAGAACGGCCGGGACGCGGCGGCCGCTCTCATCGCCCAGGCGCGGGCACAGGCGGTGCCCGGGGTGGGTGCGGTCCTACTGCCGTAGCACGGCGGCGAGGCGGTCCAGCTCCTCCTCGGTGTTGTAGTAGTGCACCGAGGCGCGGACCAGGTCGGGCAGGCCGCGGGCGGCGAGGTCGAAGCGGGCGTACTCCATCGGGGACACGCTCGTGTTGATCCCCGCCGCCCGCAGCCGCCCGCGCACGTCGGCCGCCGGCACGCCCCCGACCGTGAACGTGACGATGCCGCACCGCCGCGTCCCCTCGTCCCGCACGGCCACGCCGGGCACCTCGCGGAGCCGGTCGCGCAGCCCCTCCGCGAGGGCGGTGACCCGGGCCTCGATCGCGTCGAGGCCCCAGCCGAGCGCGTAGTCGACCGCCACGCCGAGGCCGATCTTGCCGGCGTAGTTGGTCTCCCAGGTCTCGAAGCGGCGCGCGTCGGGGCGGATCTCGTACGCGTCCGGCGCGGTCCAGGTCGCCGCGTGCAGGTCGAGGAACGGTGGTTCGAGGCGCTGGACGAGCCGCTCCGAGACGTACAGGAAGCCGGTGCCGCGCGGCCCGCGCAGGAACTTGCGGCCGGTGGCGGCGAGCATGTCGCAGCCGATCGCGGCTACGTCGATCGGCATCTGGCCGACCGACTGGCAGGCGTCCAGCAGGTACGGCACGCCGGCCGCCCGGGCCAGCGCGCCGATCTCCGCGGCAGGGTTGACCAGCCCGCTGTGCGTGGGCACGTGGGTGACCGCGACGAGCGCGGCGCCCCGCTCCAGCTCCTGGGCGAGGTGGTCGAGCGAGGGGAGGCCGTGCGCGTCGGTCTCGATCACCTCGATCACCGCCCCGGTGCGGCGGGCCACCTGGAGCAGGGCGATCACGTTGCTGGCGTACTCGGTGCGGACGGTCAGGACCCGGTCGCCGGGCCGCAGGTCGTACGCGTAGAACGCCATGTCCCAGCCGCGGGTGGCGTTTTCCACGACCGCCACCTCGCCCGGCGCGCACCCGATGAGCCGGGCGATCGCCGTGTACGCGTGGTCGACCTCGGCCGCCGCCGCCTCGGCCGCCTCGTAGCCGCCGATCCGCTCCTCCAGCCGCAGGTGGCCGACGACCGCGTCGGTGACGGCGGCGGGCGGGAGCGCGGCGCCGGCGTTGTTGAGGTGGACCACGTTTTCGCAGCCGGGCGTCTCCCGCCGCGCCCGCTCGACGTCGATCATGACGCTTGCGCCAGCGTCACCCCGAAACGGCCCGCCGGGTCGGTCCACCACCGCGCCGGCTCGAAGCCCGCCGTCGTCAGCTCGGCCGCGATCCCGTCACGGCGGAACTTCGCGGAGATCTCCGTGTACAGCTCCTCGCCCTCGGCGAACGAGACGTCGAGGTCCAGCCCGGTGACCCGGACCCGCATCGGCCGCAGCGCGCGGAGCCGCATCTCGATCCACTCCTCCTTCGCGTCCCAGAGCGCCACGTGCGCGAACGACTCCGGGTCGAAGTCGGCGCCGAGCTGGCGGTTGAGCACGCGCAGCACGTTGCGGTTGAACTCGGCGGTGACACCGGCGCTGTCGTCGTACGCCGCGACGAGCGTCGCCTCGTCCTTGACCAGGTCGGTGCCGAGCAGGAACCACTCGCCCGGATGCAGCACCGCCCGCAGGTCGTGCAGGAAGCGGGCCCGCTCGGCCGGCTCGAAGTTGCCGATCGTGCCGCCCAGGAACACGACGAGGCGCCCGTCGCCGGCCGGTATCTCGTCGAGGTGGCGGGTGAAGTCGCCGGCGATCGCGTGCACGTCGAGGTCGGGGTAGTCGGCGTCGATCGCGGTGGCGGCCGCGCGCAGGGCCGGCTCGGAGACGTCGAGCGGCACGAAGCGGGCCAGCGTGCCGTGCCGGTGCAGCGCGTCGAGCAGCAGCCGGGTCTTGTCGGAGGAGCCGGAGCCGAGCTCGACGAGCGACTTCGCGCCCGTGGTCTCGGCGATCTCGGCGGCGTGCGTGGTGAGCGCGGCCCGCTCGGCGCGGGTCGGGTAGTACTCGGGCAGCTCGGTGATCCGCTCGAAGAGCTCGCTGCCGTACGCGTCGTAGAACCACTTCGGCGGGAGCGTCTTCGGGGTCGCGGTCAGGCCGGCTCGGGCGTCGTCGCGCAGCGCCCGGGCCAGGTCGGCCTCGGTCAGGTGGATGTCGAGCCTCACAGATCCTCCACTGTGTACGTTGTCGCGTCGGCCACGACGAGCGAACGGTCGGGCACGGGTCGCCACGCGGGGTCGTCGTCGAAGGGCTCGGAAGCGACGACGTGGGGACGGGTCCACAACGAGTGGCCGGCGGTCGTGGCGTGGATCCGGCGGCCGTCGGTGAGCAGCAGGTTGAGCCGCGAGCCGGGCGCGGCGGAGTCCACTTCGGACACGGTGGCGGCGAGCGCGGCGGCCGGGTCGGCGCCACCACGCAGCCGGTGCCGCACCAGCGCCCACAGGAACGCGGCGTCGGTGGGCGCGTCGAGCGTGAGCAGGTCGACCGCGGGGAGCCGCTCGGCGAGCTTGGCGACGCTGTGCGGCCACCCCATGACCCGGCCGTTGTGGCTGAAAAGCCAAACCCCGTCGTGGAACGGGGCGCAGGCGCCCTCGGTCACCGGCATCCCCACCGTCGCCGAGCGCACCGCCGCGAGCACCGACCCCGACGTGGTGACGCGCGCCAGGTCGACGAAGCCCGCGTCACTCCACATCGGACTCGCACGCCGATAGCGGACGGGGCCGTCGGGCGTGTGCCACCCGACGCCGAAGCCGTCCGCGTTGATGGTGCCGCCGCCGCGCATGTCGCGCGGCGCCCAGGACTGGCGCAGCAGCGCGTGCGGCGGCTCCAGCACCAGGGCCGACAGCGACACCGGCGGCCCCAGGTAGGCCAGGTGACGGCACACTAGGCGACCTCGCCGGGCGCGGCGTCACGCGCGCAGCGGAAGCCGCTGAAGATCTGCCGCCGGATCGGGTAGTCCCAGTTGCGGAACGTGCCCCGGCAGGCCGCTTTGTCGGTGCCGAACGAGCCGCCACGCAGCACCTTGTACTCCGGACCGAAGAACACCTTCGAGTACTCGTCGTAGGGGAACGCGGCGAAGCCCGGGTAGCCGGCGAAGTCGGACGACGTCCACTCCCACACGTCACCGATCAGCTGGTGCACGCCGGCCGGCGAGACGCCCGCCGGGTAGGCGCCCACGGGCGCGGGGGAGAGGTGGCGCTGTCCCAGGTTGGCGTGCCGCTCCGCCGGATCCTCGTCGCCCCACGGGTAGCGGCGCGATCGGCCGGTGGCCGGGTCGAAGCGGGCCGCCTTCTCCCACTCCGCCTCGGTCGGCAGGCGCTTGCCGGCCCAGGCGGCGTAGGCCTCCGCCTCGTACCAGCAGACGTGCACCACCGGCTCGTCCGGCACCAGCGGCTCGCGCCGGCCGAAGCGGGTGTACGTGCCGTCGCCGTGCCAGTGCATCGGCCCGGACAGGCCGGCCCGCTGGCGATGCGCCCACCCCTCGGTGCTCCACCAGCGCGGGTTGGCGTAGCCGCCCGCGTCGACGAACTCCTGGTACTGCCCGTTGGTCACCGGCGCGCGGTCGATCAGGAACGCCGGCAGGTCGACGGTGTGCGCCGGCCGCTCGTTGTCGAGCGCCCAGGGCTCCGCGGAGGTACCCATCGTGAAGGGCCCGGCCGGGATCAGCGCCTCGCCGCCGGCGGTGGCCGTGGCGCGCGGTGGCGGCGCGGCCTCCAGCACCGGCGGACCGACCCGCAACTGGTGGGTGGCGAGCATGGTCTCGTCGTGCTGCTGCTCGTGCTGCACGATCATGCCGAACGCGAACCCCTGGTCGACCAGCGGCCGCCCTTCCAGCGGCACCCGGTCGAGCAGGTCGAGCACCTTGTCGCGTACCTGGCGGGTGTAGGCCCGCGCCTCGGCCGGCCCGAGCAGCGGCAGCTGCGGGCGATCCTTGCGCGGGTGCTTGAACGCGTCGTAGAGGTGGTCGATGTCGGACCGCACCGGCTCGCGGCCGCCCACGTCGCGGACCAGCCACAGCTCCTCCTGGTTGCCGACGTGGGCGAGATCCCACACCAGCGGCGACATGAGCGGGGAGTGCTGGCGGACCAGGTCGTCGTCGTCGACCGCGTCGGTCAGGCCGGAGCTGCGCAGGCGGGTGCGTTCGAGCTCGGCGGCGACAAGCGCACGGACATCGATATCAGTCATTTCGCAGCCTCCTGTAGCCGGTCGGCAACCGCGCTGACCTGCGCGGCGGTGAGGTCGGTGTCGGACAGTGCGGCGAGCGCCAGCTCCACGACCCGGGGCGCGACCGCGCCGAGCACCGGGTCCGCGAGGCCGTCGCGCGCCGCCGCCACCCATCGGTCCGCGGCGGGCAGGGCCCGCGCGGACGCCTCGTCCACCGTCTCCTCACGAGCGAAAAGCGCCGCGAGTACGGCCACCGGGGTGAGCCAGTCGCCGGACGGCTGGGCGTCCAGGTAGCGAACCTCGAGGTAGCCCCGGGCCCGCACCGGCGTGAAGAGCGTGGACAGGTGGTGGTCGAGGTCGTCGTAGGTCGGTGGCCGGTCCGGCGCGCCCGCGACGCCGTCGATCCAGCCGGCGAACGTCACCGGTCCGGGGGTGTCGCGTGCCTCGGCGCCCTCGCGGACGAAGAGCACCGGGGTGTCGAGCGTGCGGCCGGCCCACGAGCCCACCGCGCCGTCGCTGGGCGGCGGGGGATGGGTGCGGCTCGGGTCGGTGGCGAACCAGCTGCGCACCCGGCTCGACACCCAACCCGTCTCCCGGCCGGCCTGGCGGGGCGAGTTGGCGAACAGGGCCACCATGACCGGACCGAGCCGATGCAGAGCGGTCCAGCGGGCGGCGACCCGCTCGGTGGTGCCCGCGTCGAGGCAGACCTGGAGCCCGGCGGAACCGGTCATCCACGCGCGGCCGTGCGGCCCGATGCGGTCGAAGGCGCGTTCCATCGCCTGGTAGCGCGGGGTGTGCAGCACGCGCCGCGCCGGCCGGTGCGGATCGCACCCGTGGTCGCCGAGGCGCAGGCCGGCGCCGGCCAGGCGGGCCGCGACGTAGTCGATGTCGGCCGCCGTGCCGGCGTGCAGTCGGGAAAGGGATGACTCGGGCGGGGTGGAGATCTCCACCTGGCCGCCGGGCTCGAGGGTGACCGTGCCGCCGTGCGGCAACGCGAGGTGCGGACTGTCCGGCCGCAGCGTGCGGGGTGTGTGGTCACCGAGCGCCGCGCAGAGCGTGGCGGGGTCGAGGGGTCGGGACGGGTCTTCGGAGTGGTGAACGGTCCATTCGAGCTCGATGCCCAGGTGGCGGGGTGGTCCGGTCTTGAAGCAGACGCGCCCCACATAGCCCTCGGCATCCGCCCGATCGGTGACCGTTGGCGCGGTCGCCGTTACCGATTCGAGATGTGACACGATCGCGACCTTACCTCGGCCGTGTGACATCTTCTCGTCGCTCGGGCGACCTCGGCGGGCGTGCGCGGTCGGTCAGCCGGTGTGCTCCGCGCACAGGCAGCCGACGCCGCGCTCGATCCACTCCTGCCCCTCCCAGTCCGGGTGCAGGCGGATCATCAGGTCGCGTACCTCGGCGACGATCTCGGCCTCGCCCATCGCCGAGTCGCGGCGCTTCCAGGTCTCGTCGCGCAGCAGCCGCAGGTAGTCGCGCACGTCGGCGAGCAGGGCCGGACCGCCCACCGCGCCGTGGCCCGGCACCACGACGCGCGGCGCCCGCTCGGCGAGGCGTTCCATTACCGCCAGCCAGCGGGTGCCGGACACGTCGGTGTCGTGCGGCGGAAACCACGGGAAGATCGCGAACTGCCCGGCCTCCACCAGGTCGCCGGTGAACATCACCCCGGCGTCCGGCACCGTCACCACCTGGTCGCCGCGGCTGTGCGCCCGCCCGGTGGCCGCCATCCGCACGACCCGGCCGCCGAGGTCCAGCTCGTACTCGTCGCCGTAGACCACGTCCGGCTCGGTCAGCGTCACACCCTCCAGCTCGCGGGCGACCGCCTCGCCCAGCCCCTTGAACATCTCGAGGTAGCCCGGCCCCTTGCCGCGCCGGTCCTCGGCCTGCGCGCGGTTGACGAGGTAGGTGGCCGCGCCGGCGAACACCTGCGCGCCCATCGCGTGCTCCGGGTGGAAGTGCGTCGTGGTGAGGTACATGCGGCGCCCCTTGGCCACCTCGGCGGCGAAGGCGAGGACCCGCTCGGCGTTGGCCGGCCCCATGCCGGTCTCCACCACGAGCACCGAGTGGGCGCCGCCGACGACGCCGATGTTCGGCACGAGCTGCACACCCCGGTTGGGCACCACGAGCAGGTCGCTCGCGAGCTCCTGGACACCACTGATCTGTACGACCGTCATGCCACCACTCCAGCGCCGCCGCACCGGTACCGTCCAAGACTTGTTGCGGCGTCCCGATACCGGCCGGGTATCGTCGCCGGTCATGGAGCTGCGGACGCTGCGCTACTTCGTCGCCGTCGCCGAGGAGCTCCACTTCGGCCGGGCCGCCGCCCGCCTGCACATGACCCAGCCGCCGCTCAGCCGCGCGATCCGCCAGCTGGAGACCGACCTCGGCGCGGTGCTGCTGCGCCGCTCACCGGCGGGCGTCACGCTCACACCGGCCGGCACCGCCCTGTACGAGGAGTCCCGGACCCTCCTGGAGCAGGCCGACCGCGCCCGCGCCCGGGTCGCCGGCGCGGCGGGGGAGCAGGCCCTGACGATCGGCACGCTCGTCGACAGCGTCCAGCTGGCCGGCACGCGCCTGGCCGCCGCCTTCCGCGAACGGCATCCGGCGGCGCGGGTGCGGATCCGCGAGGCTGACTTCACCGACCCCACCTGCGGCCTGCGGGCCGGCCTCGTCGACGTCGCGCTGACCCGCGCACCCTTCGACGACAACGGCATCACGACGCGGGTGCTCCGCGCCGATCCGGTCGGCGTGGTCCTGCGCGCGGACGACCCCCTCGCCGCCCGCGACGCGCTGCGGCTGGACGACCTGGCCGGCCGGCGGTGGTTCCGGCTGCCGGACGGCACCGACCCGGTGTGGCACGCCTACTGGACCGCGACGGACCCGGGCGGCCCGTGGCGCGACGGCCCGGTCGTGCGGACGATGCAGGAGTGCCTTCAGGGTGTGCTCTGGAACGGGACGCTGGGGCTGGCGCCGGTGGACCACGCCCTGACCGACGGCGTGACGGTGGTGCCGCTTGTCGACATGCCGCCGAGCCGCCTGGTGCTGGCCTGGAACACCGCGGAC
Source organism: Phytohabitans sp. LJ34 (assembly GCF_052068095.1). NCBI lineage: Bacteria > Bacillati > Actinomycetota > Actinomycetes > Micromonosporales > Micromonosporaceae > Phytohabitans > Phytohabitans sp. LJ34. Next base: position 26,226 of record NZ_JBQHDG010000017.1, read on the forward strand.
ACCAGCCCCCTCATCCGCTCCTTCGTCGCGCTCGCCGGCGCGCTCTTCTGACCGGGCCTAGGCGTCGACCACCACGACCTCGTACCGCGGCGCGGTCGGCGGGATGCCGGTGTCGAAGTGCGCGTTGACGGCCGCGAGCCGGTAGCCGAACAGCGCCGCGGTGGTGGGGATCGCGAACGCGGGACTCGTGATCGTCTTCTCCAGCGTGCCCCGGCTCAGGTCGCCGGCGAGCCGGTACCGCGCGATCTGGTTGTCGAAGTTGCGCACCGCCCACAGCCGCCGGCCCTCGAGCACGATACCGTCCACATTGGGCACGTCGACGCCCGCGATCAGCGCGCTGGCGCCGGTGGCCGCGTCCACCGTGTACAGCCGGCCGTTCGCGGAGTGCGCGACGACGAGTGTCTTGCCGTCCGGCGTGGCGGCGATCCCGTTGAGGTTGAAGTCACCGCTCGTGTCGGCCGCCGGGCCGGTGACGGCGAGCGTGCGCACCGCCCCCACCTTCCCGTGCCGGTCGACCGGCACGAAGAAGAGCTTCGCCTGCGTGGTGTCGGTGAACCAGGCGCCGCCCCGCGTGAGGGCCACGTCGTTGACGAAGTTGGTGTTGGCGGTCGCGAGCTGCCGGGTGGCGACGGTCGCGCCGGTGCGCAGGCTGTAGACGTACGCCTGGCCGGTGGCCCCGCCGGCGACGAAGAGCAGACCGTGGCGGGTGTCGGCCTTGAGGCCGACCGCCATCCTGCCATCGGGTACGTCGATGAAGCGCTCCGCGGTGCCCTTGCGGATGTCGCCCCGGAAGATGTCACCGGCGAACAGGTCACCGGCGTAGAACGTCGAGCCCGCGCCCGCCGCGATCCCCTCGGCCGAGGTGGCCCCCGGCAGCACGATGACCTTGTCCTGCCTGGTGTCCGCCGTCCCCCCAGCGGCGGCTGGCGTGGCCGAGGCCAGGGGTAGCGCCAGCGCGAGCAGCGCCACCGCCGTGCGTCGCAGAAGCATGATGTCTCCTATCAGGTGATGTCAGCGTGATTGTGCCGGATCGTCCGCCCGACACAGCTCCGCCACGTCGCCAACCGGTCACGACCGGTCTATCACCGATGTACGCCGATGGCACAAGGTCGCCGCGCTCGTATCCGGGCCGCGCCATGATCGTTAGCCCGACAGCTGTGCGACACGCCGGGATGAGTGCGGTTGTGGGGCTACCGATCATCGACGCGGAGGGCGCGCTCGGCTTGGCCGCTGCCGGGCGGTGCGGCGGCCTGGACGCGGCACGCGGCCACGGTGGCGCCCGGCTGGGTCACCGACGCGGGCTGGCCGAGGGGGACGGAGCCACCAGGCCGTTGACGCGGGCCGGCCGCCGGCTCGGTCACGCGGCCCGGCGGGCGAGGGCCAGTGTGGACAGTCCGGCGGCGAGGAAGAGGGCGGCCAGCACGGCCCAGCCGCCGCGGCCGTGGTCGATCGCGGTCGTGGTGACGACCAGCGGGGCGAGCATCGAGCCCAGCGCCGCCCCGGTCTGGCTGACGCCCTGGTACGCGCCGGCGTTGTCCGGGTCGGCGAGCTCGAAGGCGAGCGTCCAGCTGCCCGCCTCGGAGAGGATCTCGGCGAGGCTGTGCGCCACGGTGGCCAGCGCCAGCACCGCCACGACGACCGCGACGCCGCCGGACGTGGCGGCCGAGTAGAGGGCGCAGGCCACGGCCAGCAGGGCGCCGGCGCGGGCGACCGAGCGGCCGGCCGCCGGCAGGTCGTGCGCGCGGCGGGCCGCCCAGACCTGGAGCAGGGACACCAGCACGGTGTTGACCGCCAGGAGCGCCGCGACGGTGACCGGCGGCGCCGCCGTCCAGCCGGCCACCCACAGGGGTACACCGACGGTCAGCATGCCGAACTGCATGGTCATGACCGCGTTGAGCGCGGTGGCGGCCAGGTACGTGCGGTCGCGGAGCGGGGAGCGGCGGGTGTGTTCCGCCGCGGGCGGGGTGACCTGGCCGGGCACCCTGAGCCGGCGCAGCGACAGCGCGGAGACGAACAGCAGGGCCGCGGTCGACGCCATCGCCAGCATGTACGCGGGCCTTGTGCCGACCGCGAGGGCGATGGCCGCGAGCCCCGTGCCGACGCCGATGAAGCAGTTCATGACCACGCGGAGGCGGGCCCGCACCTCGACCCGTTCCGGGCCGGTGAAGCTCTGGGCGATCATCGTGGACAGCGCGGTGCGCTGCATGGCCTGCTGGCCCACGGCCGCGCAGGCGACGGCGACGAACGCGACCGGCGTGCCGACGGTGAGGTAGGCGAGCAGCGCGACGGCCTGCCCGGCGGTGGCGACGACCAGGACCCGGCGGGCGCCGACGACGGCGGCCAGGTAGCCGGCGCCCAGCGACGCCGCGACGGCCACCGCGCCGGCGACCGTGAGCCCGAACCCGACCGTGGTCGGGGTGAGCCCTGCGACGCGGGTGAAGAACAGCGCGCTAACGCTGAAGAACACGCCCCTGGACAGGGCGGAGGACATCGTCGACCAGGTCAGCGCCCGGGCGACCGGGTCGTCGGGGCTCAGGGTCCGCCGGACCCAGCCCGCCGCCCGGGGAGGGCTCGCGACAAGAAGCACGCCGACAGTTGTCGCAGGTAACCGGCCGGCCGTACCAACGATGTAGCGTATTGCTTCATGATCCGGTACGAGCTTGTCGGCATGGACCTGGCCGACGTGCGGTTCGCGGTGTCGCCGCTCAACGAGCTCGTGCTGTCGTTGCGGGCCTGGCGCGACCCGGGCCGGTATCCGCTGCACCTGCGCTGGCTGCACGCCCTGCGGGAGGCGCGCGGCGACCTCGACGAGGCCACCCTGTCCGCGCTGACCAACGACCGGCTGTGGACCCCCGACTTCCTCAACCCGCGGCCGTACTCGCCGCTGACCCGCGTCGACGACGAGCTGGCCCGGATCGCCGGCACCGACCCGGAGACCGTGCGGCGCGACCTGCGGGCCGTGCACGGCGCCGGGCCGCTCCCGGCGCCGCTGCGCGGGTCCGCGGCGCGCGTGCTGAGCCGGGTGCTCGACGCGCTCGGCGAGTACTGGCGGCGCTGCTTCGAGCCGTACTGGCCACGGATGCGGGCACTGCTCGAAGGGGACGTCACCTATCGGGGACGGCAGATCGCGCAGCACGGGCTCGCGGCGATGTTCGCCGACCTGTCCGGCACGGTGCGCCTGGTCGGCAACGTGGTCGAGGTGCGCCTGCGCTCCAATGTGGACTATGCCCGCCCGACCACCGGCGGCCTCACCCTCGTGCCCACGCTGTGGACCACCAACGCGTCCACGCCGATCTCCGCGGACGAGCCACCGATGATCCTGTACGCCGCGCGCGGCATCGCCACCCTGTGGGAGCCGCAGGTGCTGCCGGCGCCGGACACGCTCGCCGCGATCCTCGGCGCCACCCGGGCCGGGCTGCTCGTCCACCTCCGGACGCCGGCGTCCTCCACCGAGCTGGCCACCCGGCTCGGCGTCACCACCACGGCCGTCAACCAGCACCTGCGCACCCTGCACGCCGCCGGGCTGCTGGTCAGCGCCCGGCACGGCCGCTCGGTGCTCTACCGCCGCTCCGCGCTCGGCGACCAGCTGGCCGGCGACGCGGGTCAGACCGTGGTGTAGCCGCCGTCGACGACCAGCACAGAGCCGGTCATGAACGCCGACGCGTCGCTGGCGAGGTAGATCAGGCTGGGCGCGATCTCCTCCGGCGTGGCGTACCGCCGCATGGGCACGTCGTCGATCCAGCGCTGGCGGAACTCCGGCCGGTCGACCGGCGCCATCTCCGTCTTGATGTACCCCGGCGCGAGGGCGTTGACCCGGATGCTCAGCGGCGCCCACTCGGCGGCCAGCGACTTGGTCAGCTGGTGCACCGCCGCCTTGGAGGCGTTGTACGCCGGCTGCCACTGTGGACGGTTGACTATCAGCCCGGAGATCGAGCCGACGTTGACGATGGTGCCACCGCCGCGGCCGGCCATGTGCTTGCCGAACGCCTGGCAGCAGTGCCACACGCCGTTGACGTTGGTGTCGATGACGTCGGCCCAGTCGGCCTCGGTGACATCGAGGGCGGGCGCGTGTACGCAGGTGCCGGCGTTGTTGACGAGGATGTCCACGCCACCCATCTCGGCGGTGATCTCCGCCACCACCCGGTCGACGTCGGCGCGGCTGCGGACGTCGGCCTGGAAACCCCGGACGGTCGCCAGCTCGCCGAGCACCTCCGCGGTCTTGGCCGCGTCGCGGGCGACGATCGCGACCCGCGCGCCGGCCTGGGTGAGCGCGGCGGTGAACGCCCGGCCGAGCCCCCGGTTGCCGCCGGTCACGACCGCCACCTTTCCGGCGAGCCCAAACGCGTCAAGTACCGACATCACGTCCTCCAACACTCTGGTCCGGGACGCACCAGACTACGTGCGACAAGATGGCGGGGTGCTGCCCGTCGAGAAGGTGCTGCCCGCCATCGGCGATGCCTTGGACCGGGCCGGCGCCGCCGCGCTCGTGGCCCCGCCCGGCACCGGCAAGACCACGGTCGTGCCGCTGGCGCTCATGGAACGCTTCCCGGGCCGCGTCGTGGTCGCCGAGCCGCGCCGGATCGCGGCTCGCGCGGCGGCGCGCCGGATGGCCGACCTGCTCGGCGACCGGGTGGGCGGCCGGGTCGGCTACACCGTGCGCGGCGACCGCCGGGTCGGCGCGGCGACGAGGGTGGAGGTGGTCACCACCGGGGTGCTCGTCCGGCGGCTCCAGCGCGACCCCGACCTGCCCGGCACCGGCGTGGTGATCCTCGACGAGTGCCACGAGCGCCACCTCGACTCCGACCTGGCGCTCGCGTTCTGCGTCGACGCGCGCGCCACGCTCCGGCCCGACCTGCTGCTGCTCGCCACCTCGGCGACCGCCGACGTCGAGACCGTGGCCCGGGCGCTGGGCACCGACGAGGTCGTCGTCGCCGAAGAGGCCCTGCATCCCGTGGAGGTGGTGTGGGCGCCGCCGACCCGGCCGGTCGACGCGCCGCACGGGCTGCGGGTCGACCCGCGGCTGCTCGACCACGTCGCCGCCGTCGTACGCCGGGCGCTGGCCGAGCACGACGGCGACGTGCTGGTGTTCCTGCCCGGCGCGGGCGAGATCGCGGCGGTCGCCTCCCGGCTGCCCGGCGCGCCCGTACAGACCCTGCACGGGCGCCAGGACGCCGCCGCACAGGACGCCGTGCTCCGGCGGGGCACCGGCCGCCGCGTGGTGCTCGCCAGCGCGGTCGCGGAGAGCAGCCTGACCGTACCCGGCGTCCGGGTCGTCGTCGACGCCGGCCTGAGCCGGGTGCCGCGCACCGACCACGCCCGCGGGCTGGGCACGCTGGCCACCGTGCCGGTGTCCCGGTCGACCGCGGAGCAGCGGGCCGGCCGGGCCGGGCGGGAGGCGCCGGGCGTGGTGTACCGCTGCTGGTCGCCGGCCCAGCACGACCGGCTGCCGGCCCAGCCGGAACCGGAGATCGCGGTGGCCGACCTGACCGGCTTCGCGCTCGACCTGGCCTGCTGGGGCGACCCGGACGGCGCCGGGCTGGCGCTGCCGGACCGGCCACCGGCGGGCGCGCTGCGGGCCGCGACGCAGACGCTGCGCGCGCTCGGCGCCGTCGACCCCGGCGGCCGGGTCACCGCGCGCGGGCGGGCCATCGCCGCCGTCGGCGCGCACCCGCGGCTGGCCCGGGCGCTGCTCGACGGCGCCCCGGCGGTCGGCGCCGACCGCGCCGCGCGGGTCGTCGCGCTGCTCACCGAGCCGAGCGGCAGCGAGGAGGACGTGGTCGCCGCGTGGCGCCGGCAGGGTGTGAACGCGGAGGTGCGCCGCCTGCGCGCCGAAGCCGGGGACTGGCCGGAGACCGACCTGCCCGACGATCTCGCCGCCGGTCTGGTGGTCGGCCTGGCGTACCCGGAAAGGCTCGCCCGAGCCCGGCAGGCCGGCGGCCGGGCGTACCTCATGGTCGGTGGGACCGCCGCGGACCTGGCGCCGGGGTCGGCGCTGGCGGGCGCGGCCTGGCTGGCCATCGCCGCCGCGGACCGCGACCCGGGCCGGCCCGCCGCCCGGATCCGGATGGCCGCCGCCATCGACGAGGCCACCGCGCGGGTGGCCGGCGCCGACCACCTGGCCCGCGGCGAGGAGGTGGCCTGGTCCGGCGGCGACGTGGTGGCCCGCGCGTTCGAACGGCTCGGCGCGGTGACGCTCGTCGAACGCCCGCTGCGCGACCCGGACCGTGCCGCGCTCGACCGCGCGCTGCTGGACGGCCTGCGCCGGGAGGGCCTGGCGCTGCTGCGGTGGGACCGCGAGGCGCGGGCGCTGCGCGAGCGGCTCGCGTTCTGCCGGCACGCGCTCGGCGACCCGTGGCCGGACGTGTCCGACGAAGCCCTGCTCGCCACCGCGGAAGAGTGGCTCGGTCCGGAGCTGCACGGTGCCCGCCGCCGCGCCGACCTGGAACGCGCCGACGTCGCCGCCTCGCTGCGCCGGCTGCTGCCCTGGCCGCAGGCCGCCGCGCTGGACCGGGTCGCGCCGGAGCGCCTACCGGTACCCGGCGGGTCGCGGCCGCGGCTGGACTACACCGATCCGCGGGCACCCGTGCTGGCGCTGCGCGTGCAGGAGGCGTTCGGGTGGCGGGAGGCGCCGGTGATCGCGGACGGGCGGGTGCCCGTGCTGCTGCACCTGCTCTCGCCGGCGCGCCGGCCGGTCGCGGTCACCCAGGACCTCGCGTCGTTCTGGCGCACCGGGTACCCGCGGGTGCGGGCCGAGCTGCGCGGCCGGTACCCCCGTCACGCCTGGCCGGAGGACCCCACCGCGGCGGGTTGACCGGGTTTGAGCACGTCGTCGAGGAAGTCGATGGACGCCTCGATCAGCGCGGCCACGTCCGGCGCCCCCCGGAAGATGTGGTCGGCGCCCGGCACCGGGTGGAGGTCGCAGCGCACGCCGTACGCGTGCAGCACCGCGGCCAGGTGTTCGCTCTGCGAGTACGGCACGATCTTGTCGTCCGTGCCGTGCACGCACAGGAACGGCGGGGCGTCCGCGTGGGCGTGCTCGGCCGGGCTGGCCAGCGCCGCCAGCTCGCGCAGCTCGGCCGGCTGGCCGCCGAGCAGCTGTACCTCCGGGTCGTCGTCGCTCAGGCGGACTGTGTGGATCATGTCCGAGACGCCGTACCAGTCGACGACCGCCTGTACCGCGGTGGAGACGCCGGCGTCGCCTTCCAGCCGGGGATCGTCGGAGTCCGCGGTCAGCCCGGCCAGCGCGACGAGGTGGCCGCCCGCCGACTCGCCCCACAGCGCGAACCGGCCCGGATCGAGACCGAAGTCTCCGGCGTGCCCCCGAAGCCACCTGATCGCCGCCTTCAGGTCGTGGAGCTGGGCGGGAAACGTGGCCTCGGCCGAGAGGCGGTAGTCGACGCTCGCCACCGCGTACCCGCGGCGCTGGATCCGGTCGAAGAAGCCGAGCGGCAGGTAGGTCTCGGGGAGGGTCTTGCGGTCGCCGTTGCGCCAGGCGCCGCCGTGCACCCACACGACAAGCGGCCAGGGGCCCTCGCCGGCGGGCAGGTACAGGTCGAGGCGGAGGGGCCGGTAGCCGGAGATGTCGGCATAGACGAGGTTGGCGTGCGTCACACCCGGAGCGTAGCGAGGTTTTCCACTCACCCACCCGGGTAAGCGGAGCCCGGGCTCGCTTCTAGCGTCCCCTGCCGACCGGGCCCCGCCTGGCGCCCCCGGGGAGGAAGTCGGACCGGGCGGAAGAGCCGCCCGCCCGACCGTTCGGCGCCACACTATGAGGTAACCCGAGCAGGCCACCGTCAAACCAACGAGAGGCGGATCAATGGCTCGTCCACGGATCGTCATCGTCGGGGCCGGGTTCGCCGGCTACCACTGCGCGCGAAAGCTTGCCCGGCTGGCGCGGGGAGCGGCCGACATCACGCTCCTCAATCCGACCGACTACTTCCTCTACCTGCCGCTGCTGCCGGAGGTGGCCGCCGCCGGCCTGGAGGCGCGGCGGATCACCGTGTCGATACCCGGCACGATCGGCCGGGGCGTGCGGCTGGCGCTGGGCAAGGCGACCGAGATCGACCTCGACGGGCGGCGGGTGCGCTACACCGACCCCGAGGGCGGCGCGGGCGAGCTGCCGTACGACCGGCTGGTCCTCGCCGCCGGCAGCGTCAACAAGCTGCTGCCGATCCCGGGCGTGGCCGAGCACGCGCACGGGTTCCGCGGCATCTTCGAGGCGCTGTACCTGCGCGACCACGTCACCCGCCAGGTCGAGCTCGCCGACGCGACAGACGACCGGGCGGAGCGGGCGGCGCGGCTGACGTTCGTGGTGGTCGGCGCCGGCTACACCGGCACGGAGGTGGCCGCGCACGGCGCGCTGTTCACCCGCGACCTCGTCGCCCGCCATCCGCGCCTCGCCGACGCCCCGGTGCGGTGGCTGCTGCTCGACGTGGCCGGCCGGGTGCTGCCGGAGCTCGACGAGCGCCTCTCCCGCACCGCCGACCGGGTGCTGCGCGAGCGCGACGTGGACGTGCGGATGGGCACCTCGGTCAAGGAGGCCACGCACGACGGCGTGCACCTGAGCGACGGCGGGTTCATGCCCAGCCGCACGCTCGTGTGGTGCGTGGGTGTGCGCCCCGACCCGCTCGTCGAGGGCCTCGGCCTGGCCACCAACAAGGGGCGGCTCGTCGTCGACGAGTACCTGGCGGTGCCCGGCCGTCCCGAGGTGCTCGCCTGCGGCGACGCGGCGGCGGTGCCCGACCTCACCCGGCCCGGCGAGATCACCGCGATGACCGCCCAGCACGCCGAGCGGCAGGGCAAGCTCGCCGCGCGCAACATCGCCGCCTCGTACGGCAAGGGCAGGCCGCGCGCGTACAAGCACCACGACCTCGGCTTCGTCGTCGACCTGGGCGGCGTGCAGGCGGCGGCCGACCCGCTCGGCATCCCGCTCGGCGGTCCGGTGGCGAAGGCGGTGACCGCCGGCTACCACCTGCTGTCGATGCCCGGCAACCGGGTGCGCACCGCCGCCGACTGGGCGCTCAACGCCGCGCTGCCCCGCCAGACCGTCCAGCTTGGACTGGTCCGCGCCCCGGCGGTTCCGCTGGACACGTCGAAGCCGGAGGCCCGTACCATGTGATCATGGTGCGGTACGCGGAGGCCGCCGGCCGGTGGGTGCTGTTCGCGACCGTGCTCGGCTCGGGTCTCACATTCCTCGACGCCACCGTGGTCAACATCGCGTTGCCCCAGATCGGCGACGACTTTGGCGCCGGCGCGGCCGCTCTCCAGTGGACGGTCAACGGCTACACGCTCAGCCTCGCCGCGCTCATCCTGCTCGGCGGCTCGCTCGGCGACCGGTTCGGCCGGCGGCGGATGTTCGTGATCGGCACCGCCTGGTTCGCCGTCGCGTCGTTGCTGTGCGGCATCGCGCCGAACGTGGAGACGCTCATCGCCGCCCGCGTCCTCCAGGGCGTGGGCGGCGCGCTGCTGACGCCCGGGTCGCTCGCGATCCTGGAGGCCTCGTTCGAGAAGGACGACCGGGCCAAGGCGATCGGCGCGTGGTCCGGCATGGCGGGCGTGGCCGGCGCGATCGGCCCGTTCCTCGGCGGCTGGCTGATCGAGGCGGCCTCGTGGCGGCTCGTCTTCCTGATCAACGTGCCGCTCGCCGCGTTCGTCATCTACGTCGCGCTCCGCCACGTGCCCGAGTCGTCCAACCCCGCCGCGGCCCGCCGTTTCGACGTCGCCGGGTTGGTCACCGGCGCGGCCGGGCTCGCCGGCCTCACCTACGGTTTCACCGCGTGGGCCGCCGACGGCCCCGGCTCGCCGGCCGTGCTCGGCGCGCTCGCGCTCGGCGTGGGCGGGCTGGCCGCGTTCCTGGTCGTGGAGCGGCGGTCCAGCGAGCCGATGCTGCCGCTGGAGCTGTTCGCCATCCGCCCGTTCACGGCCGCCAACCTCGTCACGTTCGCGGTGTACGCGGCGCTCGGCGGGGTGTTCTTCCTCGTCGTGCTCAACCTTCAGGTGGTCGCCGGCTACAGCCCGCTCGCCGCCGGCACCGCGCTGCTGCCGGTCACCGCGCTGATGCTCGTGCTCTCCGCGCGGGCCGGCGCGCTCGGCCAGCGGATCGGCGCGCGCATCCCGATGACCGCCGGGCCGCTCGTGTGTGCCGGCGCGCTCCTGCTGCTGTCCCGGGTGGGCGCGGACGTCTCGTACGCCGTCGACGTGCTGCCCGCCGCGATCCTGCTCGGCCTCGGCCTGTCGCTGACCGTCGCGCCGCTCACCGCGACCGCGCTCGGCTCGGTGCCCGAGCGGCACGCCGGCATCGCCAGCGGCGTCAACAACGCGGTCGCCCGCGCCGCCGGCCTGCTCGCCGTCGCCACGCTGCCGCTCGCCGCGGGTATCGGCACCGGCAGCCTCACCGACGCGGGCGACCTCGCACCCGTGTACCGCGACGCGATGCTCATCTGCGCCGGCCTGCTGGTGCTCGGCGCGGTGGCCGCGGCGGTGTGGGTGCCGGCGAGGGTGAGACGCGAGTCCGAGGTGCCGGTCCATTGCGGCGTTACCGGCCCGGCGCCCCACGTCGCCGCGAGACAATGAGCGAGTGAGTTGGCGCGGCGGCGTCTGGACGGAGCCGCCCCGCCGACGAAGTCGGGGTTTCGGGGTGGCGGAGGAAGACGTCGCCTTCAGCGCCGCACGAGCGAGCGAATCAGGAGGCAGAGCCGTCATGCTCGCCTGGGAGGTGCGACGGCCGGGGATCCGCGCGGTGGTCCGGCCCGTCCCGGAGCCGGCGGCGGGGGAGTTGCTTCTGCGGGTACGGGCGAGTGCCGTCTGCCGCACCGACCTGCACGTGGCACAGGGCGACCTGCCCACGCACCGCCCCGACGTGGTCCCCGGCCACGAGGTCGTCGGCGAGGTGGTCGCGCTCGGCCCCTCGGTCGAGGGCTTCACCGAGGGGGAGCGGGTCGGCGTCGCCTGGCTGCGGCACACCTGCGGCCGCTGCGTGTACTGCCGGCGCGGCGCGGAGAACCTGTGCCCCGAGTCGCGGTACACCGGTTGGGACGCCGACGGCGGGTACGCGGAGTACGCGGTCGCGCCCGCCGCATACGTATACCGGCTGCCGCCGCGTTACCCCGACACGGAGGTCGCGCCGCTGCTCTGCGCCGGCATCATCGGCTTCCGCGCGCTGCGCCGCGCCGCCCTGCCGCCCGGTGGCCGCCTCGGCGTGTACGGCTTCGGCGCCTCCGCTCACCTCGCCACCCAGGTCGCCCTCGCGCAGGGCGCCACCGTGCACGTGCTCACCCGTTCGGCCGCCGCCCAGCGGCTCGCCCTCGACCTGGGCGCCGCGTCAGCTCTCGGCGCTCACGAGCGACCACCCGAGCCGCTCGACGCCGCGATCCTCTTCGCCCCGGTCGGCGACCTCGTGCCGGTCGCACTGGAGGCGCTCGACCGCGGTGGCACGCTCGCCATCGCCGGCATCCACCTCACCGGCATCCCGCCGCTCGACTACGAACGGCACCTCTTCCAGGAACGCCAGCTGCGCAGCGTCACCGCCAACACCCGCGAGGACGGCCGCGACTTCCTGGCCTTCGCCGCCGACCACCCGCTGAGCGTCACCACCACGCCGTACCCGCTGAAGGCCGCCGACACCGCTCTAGCAGACCTGGCCGCCGACCGGGTAAACGGAGCCGCCGTGCTCATCCCCTGACCGCCGACGATACTTAGGCGCGTGAGTCACGAGTTCGAGTACGGGATGGACGGTCCCAAGGTGCTCGTCGTGGGGGTGGACGGCTCGACCACCTCACTGCGCGCCGGCGCCTACGCCGCCGGCCTGGCCCGCCGCCAACGCTCCCGCCTCGTCGTCGTGTACGTCGCCCGCCCCGGCGCCTTCGTCGGCCTCGCACCGGGTGCGGCGGCGCTGGCCCGCGAGGCCGACCACGAGTTCGCCGAAGACCTGCGCCGCCAGGCCGAGGAGGCGGCCACGTCGGTCGGCCTGAAGATCTCGTTCCAGGAGGTCTACGGCGACCCGTACACCGAACTGGTCCGCGTCGCCGACGAGGTAGGCGCCGACGGCGTCATCGTCGGCGCCTCGATGCGCGCCGGCCACCGCTTCGCCGGCTCGCTCGCCATCCGCCTGGTCAAGACCGGCAAGTGGCCGGTCACCGTGGTCCCGTAACCGCCTTGTCGGACAATATGGCCGAGCTCACCACGCACCTGCGAGTGGGCGCCGCCGAGCCGCGACTGCTGCTCGACCCGCTCGCCCGCCGCGAACAGCTCGCCCGCCGCGAAGAAACAGAGACACCTCATGACTGACCACAGCACCGCCGGCACCTGGGATGTGATCGTCACACCCTGGCACCTCGACGAGCACATCCCGGCCTTCCCGATCCCCGCCACGGCGGCCGAGACGATCCGCCCGGCCCTCCCGGCCGGCCCCGTCCCCGCCCGGATGAGCCTGCTGCACCAGGCGGTAGCCGACGCGGTGGCCCGGGCCGCCAGGCCGCTGCTGCTCTCCGGTGACTGCCCCGCCGCCCGCGCGGCGGTAGCCGGGCTTCAGCGCCGCCACCGCGACCTGGCAGTGGTATGGCTGGACGCGCACGGCGACTTCAACACCCCGGCCATCACGGTCAGCGGCTACCTCGGCGGCATGGCACTCGCGATGCTAACCGGCCGGACACCCGGGCTGTTCGACGACGCGCTCGACCCGCGACCAGTCCCCGACACCAGCGTCGTGCTCGTGGACGCCAGGGATCTCGACCCCGCCGAGCGCGACGCGCTGACCGCCAGCCAGGTCCGCCGCGTGCCCGCCGACCCGGCCGCGATCACCGCCGCCCTCGACGCGCTCGGCCGCACGCCGGTCTACCTGCACCTCGACATCGACGTCGTCGACAGCGCGCAGCTGCCCGGCCTGCGCTTCCCCTCAGGCCCCGGGCCCTCCCTCACCCAGATCGAGGAATGCCTGGCCGCCGCCTGCGCCACCGCCGACGTGGCAGGCGCCGGTATCGCCTGCGCCTGGCTCCCCGATCGCGTCAACGACCAGACCACCCGCGAAGCGATCACCCGGCTCGTCGGAGCACTCGGCGCCGACCTGGCATGGCCCGAACCCGCCGCCCGCTGACCGTTCGTTCATGCCGGCGGGCCCGGTCGACCGGTGGTCGGTCAGCGGCGTGCTGTAGCGCCGTTGCCGGGCGGGCGTCTCGGTGCGGGGAGTTCGGCGGAGGGGAGCGCCTCCTGTAGGGCCGCGGCCAGGCGGCGTACCACCGGGTCCGGGTCGGCGCCGGCCACCAGCTCGACCTCGGCCTTGGCCAGCGCGGTCCACACCTGGCGCATCTCCGGCAGCGACGGCATGAGGTCGCCGGCGCGGCACTCGGCGTAGAAGTCGGCCATCGTGGGGTCGCGGGCGACCACCTCGTCCAGTGCCGTGCGCAGCGCGGGTGGGCGGGGCTGGATGTCGTAGAGGGACAGCGCCACGTCGGTGCGGGTCAGGTAGTGGGCGGCCAGGTCCTGGGCGATCGTCTTGTTGCGGCCGCGGCGGGTGAGGAAGAAGCCGTGCACCGACACGAACGGCCGTACCCGACCCTGGCCCTCGTACGGTGGCACCGGGCCCACCGCGAACCGTAGTCCGGCCTCGCGCAGGTCGCTGACCACGCGGGAGGCGCAGACCAGGTAGGGCGTGCGGCCGGCCTGGAAGAGCGCGGTGGCCCGCTCCTTGTCGATCTCCCGGCGGAGCACGCCGATGCCCTGCGCGCCCAGCTCGCGGAAGCGTTCGAACGCCCGGATCGTCTCCGGCGCGGTCACACCCAGCCGGCTCGGGTCGGGCCGGCCCTGCGCGCCGCGGCCGAACAGCCAGCCGCCGGCGGCGAGCAGCAGGGGGTACATGTAGTACGGGTCGCCGTCCGCGCCGACCTGCACGACCAGCGCCTCGTCGGCCCGCCCGGCCGCGCGCAGCGCCTCGCCGGAGGCGAGCAGTTCCTCGAACGTCGCCGGCTGCTCCGGCGCCAGGTCGGTGTTGCGCAGCAGCAGGGCCGTGTCGAGGGCGTACGGCACGCCGTACAGCTCGCCGTTCCAGGTCATGGCCTCGACCGCCTCGGGCAGGAACGCCTCCTGCCGCCGGTGGGACAGCGCGAGCGGCTCGATCAGCCCGCGCCGCGCCAGGTCGCCGACCCAGTCGTGTGGGCCGACCACCACGTCCGGTACCTCGTCGCCGTCGGTGCCCTGTACCAGCCGCTCCTGTAGCCGCTCGATCTGCTCGGTGTGGAAGCGCAGCCGCACGCCGTGGGTGGCGAGGAAGTCGGCGGCGAACGTGCGCAGCGCGTTGGCCCGCCGCTCGTCCGCCCAGATCAGCACCTCGGGGCGCAGCTCGGAGAGGCGGCCAAGCTGGTCGCGGATCCACCGCACGCCGGCCGAGTCGGTGAACGTCACCTCGACCCGGTAGTCGACCGCGTGCGAGCCGTCCGCGACGAGCCCGGTGCCCAGCTCGCTGGACTGGAACATCGGCTCGGCCGCCGGCGGCACGATCGGCAGGTCGACGCGTTCGCCGACGTTGGGGTCGTGGATGTCCACCACCGTGAGGCTGACCTGGTAGATCGGCGTCTCGGAGGCGTTGCGCACGAACGCGCCCCACCCGTCGAGGCCCCAGCCCCACCACGCCGACACCAGCGCAGCCTGGGTGCGCCGGACGAACGCCTCCTGCTGCCGGCGCGCCTCGGCCGCCACCTCGTCGCGCTGGGACTCGATCCGGTACACCCGCTGGGCGGCGAGTGCGGCGAGGCCCGCGAAGATCAGCGCCATGATCGTCGCGACCGAGGAGATCCAGGTGGGTACGTCGCCCCAGTCCGCTGCTACCACCACGCCTTGACTGTAGAGAGTGGATCAAACGTGGCCGCGGAAGGTGCGGCGGTACGCGGTCGGTGGGACGCCGATCGACAGCTGGAACTGCTGGCGCAGCGCGGCCGCCGTGCCAAAGCCGGACTGGCGGGCCACCTGGTCGACGCCGAGGTCGGTGGTCTCCAGCAGCAGCCGGGCGCGGTCGACGCGTTGCTGGAGCAGCCAGCGGGCCGGGCTCGCGCCGGTCTCCTCGCGGAAGCGGCGGGTGAACGTGCGCACGCTCATCCGGGCGTGTGCCGCCATCGCCCGCAGGGTGAGTGGCTCGGCCAGGCGGGCGAGGGCCCACTCGCGGGTCGGCGCGGTGCCGGTGACGCCGATCTCGGGGACGGGGTGCTCGGTGTACTGCGCCTGCCCGCCCTCCCGCCACGGCGGCACCACGCAGCGGCGGGCGGCGTGGTTGGCCACCTCGGTGCCGTGGTCGCGGCGGATGACGTGCAGGCACAGGTCGATGCCCGCGGCCACGCCGGCCGACGTGAGGATCTCGCCGTCGTCGATGAAGAGCACGTCGGGGTCGAGCTTGACCTTCGGGTACAGGGTGCGGAACGTCTCGGCGTGCGCCCAGTGGGTGGCCGCCGGGCGGTCGTCGAGGAGTCCGGCCGCGGCGAGCACGAACGAGCCCGTGCAGATCGACACGATGCGCGCGCCCCGGCCGTGCGCGGCGCGCAGCGCCTCGCCGACCGCCGGGTCGAGGGTGCCGTCGGTCAGTGGCGGGCCGCCGTGGATGCCGGGCACCACGACGGTGTCGGCGGTCTCGGTCAGCTCCAGGCCGTGGTCGGGCAGGACCTGGAACCGGGCGGCGGAGCGGACCGGGCCGCCGGTCGGCGTGCACGTGTCCACCGCATACCGCCGGCGGCCGGCCGCGTCGCGCGCGGCGCCGAGCACCTGGGAGGGTGTGCCGAGGTCGAGACCGACGACGTGGTCGAGGGCGAGGACGGCGACGCGATGGGCGTCCGGTGCGATCGGCATGCACCCGAGTATATGGCCCGATTATTGCGCATGATGGCTCGCGGGCCACTCGTCGTTCGGTACCCCTTGATCGAAACTCGGACCGTGACCCGCCGTCTTCACCCTGCCTGGCTCGTGGCCGTCGTCGCCTTCGTCGCGCTCGTCGGCGCCGCCGGCTTCCGCGCCACACCGTCGGTCATGCTCCACCCGCTGCACGAGGAGTTTCGCTGGCCGCTGGCCACCATCTCCGCGGCCGTCTCCGTCAACCTGATCCTGTACGGCCTCACCGCACCGTTCGCGGCGGCGCTGATGGAGAAGTTCGGCATGCGGCGCGTGGTGACCGGGGCGCTGGTGCTGGTCGCGGCGGGCAGCGGGCTGACCGTGTTCATGAACGCCAGCTGGCAGCTGATCCTCTGCTGGGGCGTCCTGGTCGGCCTGGGCACCGGCTCGATGGCGCTCGCGTTCGTGGCGACGGTCACCGGGCGGTGGTTCGTGAAGCGGCGCGGCCTCGTCACCGGCGTGCTCACCGCCGGCGGCGCGGCCGGCCAGCTGGTCTTCCTGCCGCTCCTGGCCACGGTGGTCGAGTCGAACGGGTGGCGCACCGCGGCGCTGATCGTGGCGGCGGCCGCCCTCGCCGTCGTACCCCTGGTGCTGTGGCGCCTGCGCGACCGGCCGGCCGACCTGGGCGTGACCGCCTACGGCGCCGCCGGGGACGACCCGCCGCCGGCGCCGGCCACCGGCGGTGCGGCCGCGCGGGCCGTGGGCGCGCTGCGCGCGGCGGCCCGGACCCGGGCGTTCTGGCTGCTGGCCGGCGGCTTCGCGATCTGCGGCGCGACCACGAACGGCCTGGTCGGCACGCACTTCATCCCGGCCGCACACGACCACGGCATGACCGAGACGACGGCCGCCAGCCTGCTGGCGCTGGTCGGCCTCTTCGACATCGCCGGCACGATCGCCTCCGGCTGGCTCACCGACCGGATGGACCCCCGGGTGCTGCTCGGCGCGTACTACGCGCTGCGCGGCGGCTCGCTGCTCGTGCTGCCCACCCTCTTCGCCGACTCGGTGGGGCCGAGCATGCTGGTGTTCGTCATCTTCTACGGCCTCGACTGGGTGGCCACGGTGCCGCCGACCGTCGCGCTGTGCCGCGAGTACTTCGGCGCCAGCGGCCCGGTCGTCTTCGGCTGGGTGTTCGCCTCGCACCAGGCCGGCGCGGCGGTCGCGGCCACGGGCGCCGGCCTGGTCCGCGACCAGCTCGGCACCTACGCGCTGGCCTGGTACGTGGCCGGCGGCCTCGCGATCGGCGCGGCCGTGCTCTCGCTGATGCTCCGGCGCGGCGGCACGGTGGTGCCGGTGGTCATCGAGCCGCCCACGCCGAAGGTGGCGGTCGGCTGGCGGCTGCGGCCCGCCGAGGACTAGCCCGCCGCCTTCTTCACCAGCGCGGCGATCCGCTTCTCGTCGGCGGCGGTCAGCTTCGTCAAGGCCCAGGCGGTCGGCCACATGGTGCCCTCGTCGAGCGTGGCGTCCTCGTTGAAGCCGAACGACGCGTACCTCGCCTTGAACTTGGCCGCCGGCGTGAAGAAGCAGATCACCTTGCCGGCCGCGTTGGCGTACGCGGGCATGCCGTACCAGGTCTTGGGGGAGAGGCTCGGCGCGCTCTCCGTGACGATGGCGTGGATGCGTTCGGCCATGACGCGGTCGGAGTCGGGCATCTCGGCGATCTTCGCGAGCACGGCGGCCTCCGCGTCCGCCTTGGATCCGCGCGCCTTCAGCTCCTTGGCGTGCTCCTTCATCGCGTCGCGTTCCTCGGCGCTGAAGCCTTCGTATGTGCCGGTGCTCTTGGCGGCCTTCTTCGCGGGCATGGCGGCTCTCCTTCTGGCGGTCTCTCAGACGATCTTCATGCTACGGAGCCGCCACGCGCCGCGACTTCTTGAAACCTGATCGATTGATTCCTACTAAACCTATAGAGTAACGTCCTCGATATGGACAAGGTGGAGATGTCCCGCCGGAGCCTGGTGCGGCTCTCGGCCGCGGCCGGCATAGGGGTGGCGGCCGGCGCCGCCGTCGGAGGCACGCCCGCCCGGGCCGCCGACCCACCCATCCTCAAGCCGCTGCCGCCGGAGCTGTTCACCGTCTTCGGCACCAACGCGGAGACGAAGTGGGAGGCGCTGCGCGACACCGGCGCGCTCGTACCCGTGGACCGCTTCTTCGTGCGCAACCACACGCGCACGCCGCGGATCGACGCGGCGGCCTGGCGGCTGCGGATCCACGGCAGTGGCCTGCGCCGCGGGCCGGTCGAGCTCACCTACCGCGAGCTGCGTCACCTGCCGTCCGACACGGTCACCGCGGCGATCGAGTGCGCCGGCAACGGGCGCGGCTTCTTCACCAGCCAGCAGGGTCAGACCGTCTCGGGTACCGCCTGGAAGCTCGGCGCGATCGGCGTGGCCCGCTGGACGGGCGTGCGCCTGTCCACTGTGCTCAAACGCGCCGGCCTCTCCCGCACGGCCGTCGACGTGCAGCCGGTCGGCCTCGACCCGGACTTCGTGAGCGGCGGGGTCAACCTCGGTCCGGTGCGCCGCCCGCTCCCGATCGACAAGGCACTGCACGACGTGCTGCTCGCCTACGAGATGAACGGCGAGCCGCTCCCGCCCGACCACGGCTTCCCGGTGCGCGTGGTGGTGCCCGGCTGGATCGGCATCTCGTCGATCAAGTGGCTGGGCCAGCTGGAGGTCTCCGCCGAGCCGCTCCTCTCGCCGTGGAACACGCAGTTCTACCGCCTCTTCGGCCCCACCTACCCAGCCGAGGGTGAGCTGGTCGGGCGGCAGACCGTCAAGAGCGCGTTCGAGCTGCCGTGGGAGGGCACGCTCTCCGCCGGCCGGCAGGTGCTGCGCGGCCGCTCGTGGTCGGGCAACGGGCGCGTCCGCCGGGTCGAGGTGAGCACCGACGGCCGCACCTGGCGCCCGGCCGAGCGCGTGGGGGCGGGCGGCGCGTGGCAGCGGTGGGAGTACCCGTGGCACCCCGCGCCGGGCGCGTACACGCTGCGGGCCCGCGCCACCGACGTCACCGGCGTGACCCAGCCCGACACGGTGCCGCACAACACGCTGGGATACCTGTTCGGTGCGATCGTTCGGCACCCGGTGACCGTGGTGTAGACGTACCGTGATCGAATGAACGAGGCCTACCGGCGGTGGGCGTGGGTCGCGGTGCTGGTGGTGGGCCTGGTGCTCTACCTTGCCGTGCTCCGCACCATGGTCGACACGCGCAACCCGAACTTCGTGCCGACCACCATCCTGCTCGGCGCGACGGTGTGCCGGCGACGTTCCTGACCTTCGCCGCGGGGCGCTCCGGCCGGTGGCAGGTGCCGGCCTGGATCCTGGCCGTCGCGGCGTTCTTCGGCGGCGTGGTCGGCGTGGTCGTGGCCGGGCAGCTCGAGTACGACACGCTGCGCGACCTCGGCGCGCTGCCGATGCTCTTCGTCGCGGTGATCGAGGAGTGCGCGAAGCTGATCGTGCCGGCGGCGCTGCTGTTCGTGCTGTGGCGGCGCCGCCGCGAGCCGAGCGACGGCCTGGTCATCGGCGTGGCCTGCGGGGCGGGCTTCGCCGCGCTGGAGACGATGGGCTACGCGTTCACCGCGCTGCTCGCCTCCCGCGGCGACATCGGCGCGGTCGAGGAGACCCTCTTCGTGCGCGGCCTCCTCGCGCCCGCCGGCCACACCGCCTGGACCGGCCTGACGGCCGGCGCGCTCTACGCCCTCGCCGCCCGCCCGAGCGGCCGCCGCGTCTGGATTTTCCTGGGTACGCTCGCCGGCGCGATCGTCCTGCACACGCTGTGGGACAGCATCGGGGCGATCCTCGGGTACGTGGTGCTCGGCGCGGTCAGCGTCGGCTGGCTGTTGCTACAGATGCGCCACTACCGCACCTTCACCCCGGCGCCCAGCCGGGGTGCGCAAAGGTCCTCACACGCCGTTGGAGCTGCTTGAGCGGACCTTTGATCACGGGGCTTCCACGGCTAGCCGCTCGGGTCTGGCCTGCCGCGCGGGCGTCAGGGTGCCTACCACCGCCACCAGGAGGCAGGCCACGCCCGCCGCGAGGGTCGTGGCCGGCACGCCGTGGTTGGCGGCCGACGCGGTCAGCACCGCCGCGCCGACCGGGCCGAGCGCCGAGTGGATCGTCCAGAACGACGACGTGACCCGCCCCAGCAGGTGATCCGGCGTCACCTCCTGGCGCAGCGACATCGAGCAGATCCCGGCCACACCGATGCCGAAGACGACGGTGGTGGCGAGGGCGGCCACCACCGGGACGCTGCGGGTCATGCCGATGCCGGCGATGGCGACGCCGCAGAGCGCGTACGAGCCGATCCAGCAGGCGCCGAAGCCCCACGTCCGCCGCGCCGGCACCACCACGAACGCCGCGACGATCGTGCCGAACGCGGCCGCGGCGAGCACGTACCCGACGGTGGCGTCCGGCCGGCGCAGCTCGTGCCCCACGTAGTAGACGATGATGTCGGTCAGTCCCAGCGTCAGGAACGTCAGAAACCACAGCAGCATGGTCAGCGCGCGCAGCACCGGATGCCGCCACAGGAACCGCACGCCGACCACCAGGTCGCGCCACGACATGCCGTCCGGCTGGCGCGGCTCGCCGGGCGCCGTGCGCACGCGCAGCCGCACGAAGCAGAGCCCGATCGCCGAGACCGTGAACGTGGCCGCGTCGACCGCGACCGCGACGGTCGGGCTGTACAGGCCGGAGAGGATGCCGGCCACCACCGGACCGCCCACCGCGGCGGCGGCGTAGGTGGCGGAGAGGCGGGCGTTCGCCTCGGTGATCCGCTCGGGGTCGACGAGGTTGGGCAGCGCGGCCACGTAGGTCACCCGGAAGATCATCGCGAACCCGGCGCCGAGCGGCACGATCGCGTAGAGCAGCCAGATCTGCGGGGAGAAGAACCACATGATCGGAATCAGCGCGTACAAAATGGCGCGCGAAATGTCGCAGACGATCAGCAGCGCCCGCCGGTCGATCCGGTCGGCGAGCGCGCCGGCGAATACGCCGGTGAGGATCGTCGCCGCACCGGCGAGGCCAGTGAGCAGACCCATCTGCGACACCGACCCGGTGCCGCGGAGCACCAGGAGCGGAATCGCCACATAGGAGAACGAGTCGCCCGCGACGGACAGCGTCTGCACTACCCAGAACAGCGTGAAGTCGCGATCTCGCCACAGCGACGCGGAGACCATGGCGTATTGGATCATTCACAGCGTGTGTTCGTCAGTATCGATGAGCGTTAACATCCTCACATTGACGTGCGTACGGTATGTTTTGCGTGTATGAGAGCGATCTTCGCCGTGATCCCCGCAATCCTTCTCGCCGTCACCGCCGCACCGGCTGAAGCGGCTGGCCACGGGTACTCCTGGAAGCTCGCCGAGACCGGTTCCACCGCCCGCCTCCGCGGCCTCGACGTGGTCAGCGCCAAGGTCGCCTGGGCCAGCGGTTCGGCCGGCACCGTGCTGCGCACCGTCGACGGTGGACGCACCTGGGCGCAGGTCGGCCCGCCGGACACCGCCGACCTCCAGTTCCGCGACATCGAGGCGTTCGGCGCCGACCGTGCCGTCGCGCTGTCGATCGGCGAGGGGGAGGCGTCCCGCGTGTACGCGACCGGCGACGGCGGCCGCACCTGGACCGAGGCGTTCCGCAACGACGACCCGCGCGCGTTCTACGACTGCATGGCGTTCTTCGACCACCGTCGCGGGCTGGCGCTCTCCGACCCGGTCGACGGGAGGTTCCGGATCGCGTCCACAGTGGATGGTGGGCGCTCGTGGCGGGTGCTGCCCGCCGACCGGATGCCGGACGCCCTGGCGGGCGAGTTCGCGTTCGCGGCCAGCGGCACCTGCCTGGTGACCTCCGGGCCGTTCGCCTTCTTCGCGACTGGGGGAGGCGCGACCGCGCGGGTCTTCGCCTCACCGGACGGCGGGCGGAGATGGAAGGCCGCCGATTCGCCGGTCCCCAGTGGAGCGTCGGCGGGCATCTACTCGCTCGCCTTCCGCGACCCGTGGCACGGCATCGCGGTGGGCGGCGACTTCGCGGCACCCACCGCCGCCCCCGACGGCGCCGCGACCAGCCGCGACGGCGGGCGCACGTGGCAGGTCGCGCGGACCGTGCCGGGGGAGTACCGCTCCGGCGCCGCCTGGGTGCCGTGGAGGTGGAACACCGCGCTCGCGGTCGGCCCCACCGGCAGCGACGTCTCGCGGGACGGCGGCCGTACGTGGACCCGCTTCGACACCGGCAGCTTCGACGCGGTCGACTGCGCGCCCGACGGCACCTGCTGGGCGTCGGGCGAGCAGGGACGGCTGGCCCGGCTCCGTAAGTGATTTCTCACAGCGCTTGTCCGGCGCGTTGAGAGGGCACCCTTTCGTACCAATGATGGTATTTAGGGGTGAATTCGTTTTCGTGGCGCGCTCGCGGCGGCGCGGCCCTGGCCGTGCTGCTCGCGGGCGTCGCGGGGTTTGTGTTCATCCGGCCGGGGGCCGCGGCGGCGCCGCCGCGGCCGAACATCCTGCTGCTGGTCCTCGACGACGCGCGCACCGGGTCGACCGAGGTGATGTCCAAGATGGAGGGTTGGCTGCGGCGCGACGGGACGTACTTCCCGAACACCGTCGCCACCACCCCCAGCTGCTGCCCGAGCCGCGCGTCGCTGCTGAGCGGCCGCCACACGCACAACCACGGGGTCAACCAGCAGGACGCGATCGGCCGCTACGACCACCGCCGCACGATCCAGCACGACCTCAAGGCCGCCGGCTACGGGACCGCCGCGGTGGGCAAGCTCTTCAACCGGTGGCCGCTGGAAGAACGGCCGCCGGGCTTCGACCACTGGGCGCTCACCCACGGGGGGTACGACGGCGCGTGGTTCTCGATCGAGGGGAAGAGCCGGCGGGTGGGCTACTCGACCACGTTCATCGGCGAGCAGGTCAACCGGTACCTGGACGGCTTCGAGTCGGACGACGCGCGGCCGTGGTTCGTGTACGCGGGCTTCACCGCGCCGCACTCCCCCTACACGCCGGAGGACCGGTACGCGAAGCGCTCGTTTCCGTGGGACGGCAACCCGGCGGTGCGCGAGACGGACCGGCGCGACAAGCCGTCGTGGGTGCGGAAGTATTCGGTGGGGTTCGAAGAGGGCCGTGCCACGCGGACGGCGCAGCTGCGCACGTTGCTGTCGGTGGACGATGCCGTGGAGTCGGTGCGGCAGCACCTGGCCGCCCGCGGGGAGCTGGAAAACACGCTGGTGGTGCTTCTCTCGGACAACGGCAAGGCGTGGGGCGAGCACGGGCTGCCCGGCAAGTTCACGCCGTACCTGGAGTCGGTCAACGTGCCCGTCTACCTGTGGTGGCCCGGGCACGTGCGGGCCGGCGCCGCCGACCCCCGGATGGCCGCCCTCGTCGACGTGACGCCGACGCTGCTGGCCGCCGCCGGCCTGCGCCCGAGCTACGAGGTGGACGGCCGGTCGCTGCTCGGCCCGTCGCGGCGGGAGCGGATCCTGATGGAGTACTGGCGCGACCCGGCGAACGGGAGCTTCCCGACCTGGGCGTCGCTCTTCGCGTGGGGCCGCTACCAGTATACGGAGTACTACGACGCGGACGGCCGCCGGACCGAACGCGAGTACTACGACCTGACCACCGACCCCTGGCAGCTGACGAACCGCCTGGCCGGCGGCGAGGAGCCCCCGGCCGGATTGGCGGAGGCCCTGGCCGGTCAACGCCGGTGCGCCGGCTCAGGCTGCGCCTGACCCGCCACCGGATTTGGCGGAGTTGATCAGGGGTGGGTGGGCGAAAGATTTGAGCTGCCCCTGGGGTGGGGCTTTATCCCAATGTCTCTTCCGGATGGCGGCTGCGGGGTCTCGTCGCCGCGAGTAACCGCTCTGGCGGTGTGAGTGGTGCGAGATTCGAGATCTAGGAGAGTTAGGGTGCCATTTCAACCCAAAGTCTCCTAGATCTCGACGTTTCCGACCCCCACTGGTGACGCGGCGTGAGGGCGGCGGAAGGTAGGGGTCTTTGGAGCTTGTCTCGCGAGCCCCGGCAGTGGACGGCCGGTGATCTCGGCTCGGCCCGCGAGCCGCCGGCCGGGCGGTGCACGGTCCGGAGCTGACGCGAAGGCGGGGAAATCTGCCTCGACGTAGGGGGCACGACGGGCGGCGGCCGCTACTCCGCAAGCCTTCTACAGGAAGCTGACCGGCGGCGGCTCATTGCCGGGGCGCCACTTGATGCCGCAGCCGAGGCTCGGCACGTGCGGCTCCGGCACGGCCTCGCCACGCAGCGCGGTGTCCGCGGCGGCGCGCAGCAGGTCGCCGGTGACCGGCAGGTCGTTCTTCGGCCGCGCCTCGTCGAACGCGCCCCGGTAGACAAGCCGCCGCTGCGCGTCGTACAGGAAGAAGTCCGGCGTGCACGCGGCGGCGTAGGCCTTGGCCACCTCCTGCGAGCTGTCCACCAGGTAGGGGAAGGTGAACCCGGCCCGCTCCACCTGCGCGGCCAGCCCCGGCACGTCGTCGTCCGGGTAGTTGTCGACGTCGTTGCTGCATATGGCGACGGTGGCGAGCCCCTTGCCCGCATACTCGGCGGCGAACGCGCCGAGCGCCGACTCGATGTGCCGCACGTAGGGGCAGTGGTTGCTGAGGAAGACGACGAGCAACGCCGGCGCGGACACGTCGGTGAGCTTCACCTCCGGCCCGGCGACCGAAGGCAGAGCGAAGTCCGGCGCGGGCGTGCCCAACGGCACGAGAAACGACGAAACGGCCATGGGGGAGAGGGTAGTCCGCGCCGCGCGAATCCGGCCGGGTGGCCTTTGCCACCTCCGCGAGTGGAGGGCGTGGGGCTGGGTGGCCTTGGGGTGTCCGGGTGTGGGGCGTGGGGCTGGGCGGCTTTGGGGTGTCCGGGTGTGGCGGCCTGCCGTCAGGCGCCGGGCCGGATGAGGCCGGTCTCGTAGGCCAGGATGACCGCCTGGACGCGGTCGCGCAGGTCGAGCTTGGCCAGGATGCGCTTCACGTGGGTCTTGACCGTCGACTCCTCGACGATCAGCGACTTTGCGATCTCCGCATTGGACAGCCCGCGCGCGACAAGCTCCAGCACATCGCGCTCGCGCGGCGTCAGCTCCCGCAGCCGGCGGCCCGCGCTCGGGTCGGGCTGCGGCTGGCGAGCCATGCGGTCGATCACCGTGCGGGTGACCGACGGCGAGAGCAGCGACTCACCGCCCGCGATCGTGTGGATCGCCTCGATGAGCTGCTCCGGCCGGGTGCGCTTGAGCAGAAACCCCGAAGCACCCGCACTCAGCGCACCGAACACGTAGTCGTCGTCCTCGAACGTCGTCAACATCAGGATTCGGGTCTCCGGCGCCGCCGCGATCAGCTCGCGGGTGGCCGCGATGCCGTCGAGGCGAGGCATGCGCACGTCCATAAGCACGACGTCGGGCGAGAGGCGCCGGACGCTGTCGACCGCGGCCCGCCCATCGGCCGCCTCACCGACGACGTCGATGGACTCGTCGCTGGACAGGACCGCCCGCAGCCCCGCACGCATGAGATCGTCGTCGTCCACGACCAGCACCCGGATCACGCCGCCGCCCCGATCGGTGCCGCTCCCGGCCCGCCGCGCGCCCGCGCGGCGGCGGCGGCGGTCGGACGCGCTGAAGCGGTCAGCCGTGCCGGTCGTGGTGGTGAAGCCGGCAGGGTGGGCCGCGCTGCTGGTGGCCATGAAGCCGGTCGGGTCGGCCGTGTTGCTGGTGGTGGTGGGGTCGGCCGTGGGGTCTGGTGGTCGGTCATGCTGGCTGGCCGTGGGGTAGGTGCGCGTGCAGGCGGAAGATGCCGCGCTCGGCCGCCGCGTCGAGGGTGCCGCCGAGCAGGGTGGCGCGTTCGCGCATGCCGACGATGCCGTGGCCGCCGCCGGTCGACGCCGCGGCCGCGGTCGGGTTGGTGACCGTGATGTCGACAGCGTCCGCCGCGAACCGCACCGCCACGTCCGCGGTGCCCCGCCCGTGCCGTGCCGCGTTGGTCAGCGCCTCTTGCAGGATCCGGTAGGCCGCCCAGGCCACGCCGTGCGGCAGCGCCCGGCCCGGCGGCGGGATCTCGGCGGCGATGGCCAGGCCGCCGGCCCGGTGGCGCTCGACGAGCTCGGCCAGCGCGGTGGGGTCGGCGGGCGCGGGTGGGACCGGGCCGTCGTCGCGGAGGGCCCGGACCAGGCGGTCGATCTCGCCGATCGTGCCGCGGGCGACGTCCTCGATCGCGGAGATCGCCTGCCGCGAGCCGTCGGGGTCGCGGCCGTGCAGCAGGCGGGCGGCGCCGGCCTGGACGAGGATCACGTTGATCGCGTGACCGGCGGAGTCGTGCAGCTCGCGGGCGATGCGGGTGCGCTCCTCGGCCACCGCCAGCCGCCGCTCGCGCTCGGCCTCCCGCCCGGCGCGGCGGGCCTGCTCCTCCAGCTCGGCCATCCGCTCGCGGCGCATCCGCGCACGGTCGCCGGCGAGGTAGAGCGTGGCGGCGACTAGGGCGAGCCCCAGCAGCTCGGGCACGAGGATCGCGCCGACGTCCTCCCCGCGCAGCAGGTAGGCGAACCCCAGCAGCGGCGCGAACGCGAGCGCCACCTGAAGCGCCAGCCGGCGGCGCCACGGCCGCGGATCACCGCCGTAGGCCGAGCCGAGCGTGTAGATCGCGATGCCGGGGCCGAGCGGCAGGTCGAACGGGTATCCGAACCGGTACAGCAAGCCGCTCGCCGCGAACGTCATCAGGCACACCGCCATCGGCGCCCGCCGGCGGACCGCGAGCGGCAGGGCGGTCGCCGCGGCCAGCAGGACGCCCGGGCCGTCGAGGTGACGCACCCCGGCATCGGGCGTGCCCAGCCCGTCTGACGCCAGGACGCCCACCGACAGGACCAGCGCGAGCACGGCGAGACCCGCGTCGAGGGCGTCGCTGCGGCGGATCACGTTTCGAGCCTAGGCCAGGGGGACGCCACTCCGGATCGCCCCGTGGAGGCACGTTGCGTACCCCCTCGGGGGGACAGGTGGTTCGCCCCGCGGCGCGACGCGGTGGAGCGCCCGCCGTTCCTAACGTGTCCCGCATGCCCGTTTCCGCGCCGTCCCGCGCCACCGCCACGCGCACATCCCGGCTGGCCCGCCTCGCCGGCTGGTCCCAGGAGCACCGGTGGTGGGCGCTCGCCCTGTGGGTGCTCGCCCTCGCCGCGGTGACGGTCGGTTCACAGGCGGTCGGCAGCGCGTACCACAACGACTTCTCCCTGCCCGGCACGGAGTCGCAGCGCGCGGTCGACACGCTGCGCGAGCGCGCGCCGGTCCGGGCCGGCGACACGGTCCAGATCGTGGTGCAGGACGCTGGCGGCGTGACCGCGCCGGCCGCGCGCGAGCGGGTCGAGGCCATGCTCGGCCGGGTGCGCGCGTTGCCGCACGTCGCCGACGTCCAGAGCCCTTATGGCGGGCCGGGTGCGGTCTCGGCGGACGGCACGATCGCGTACGCCACGGTCACCCTCGACCGCCAGGCGCAGGACGTGCCGACCGACGACGTCCGCGCGATCATCGACACGGCTCAGGCAGCCGAGGGCAGCGGCCTGCGCGTCGAGCTGGGCGGCGACGCGGTGCGCGGGGCCGAGGAGAGCGAGGGCGGCGCCGCCGAGGGCATCGGTCTACTCGCCGCGCTGGTGATCCTGGTGCTGCTGTTCGGCTCGCTGCTGGCGGCCAGCCTGCCGATCGTCATCGCGGTGTTCGCGGTGGGCAGCTCGATCGGGCTCGTCGTGCTCGCCTCGCACCTGGCCACCATCGCCGACTTCACCCCGCCGCTGATGATCCTGGTCGGGCTCGGCGTCGGCATCGACTACGCCCTGCTCGTCTTCTCCCGATACCGCGCCGAGCTGATCGCCGGTCTAGGGCGGTCTGGGCCGGGACCGTCAGGCGAGGCGGGCGCCGGCCGTGCCGAGCTGGTCGCCGGTCTGGGGCAGCCTGGGTCGGGACCGTCGGGCGGCGGAGGTGTGGACGGGGCCGGTCCCGGACGCGGCACCGGCGGAGGCGCGGACCGGGCCGAGGCCGCGCGTATCGCGCTCGACACGGCCGGCCGGACGGTCTTCTTCGCCGGTTGCACGGTGATCATCGCGCTGATGGGGCTCGTCGCGCTCGGGCTCGGCTCGCTCCAAGGTGTGGCCGTCGCGGTCGCGGTGACGGTGTTCGTCACCATGGTCGCGTCGCTGACGCTCCTGCCGGCGCTGCTCGCCGTCTTCGGCCGCCGCATCGAGCGTGGTGTCCGGCGCCGCGCCGGTCGGGCCCGCCGTCCGGAGGGAGACCGCTGGCGGCGCTGGGCGGCCTGGGTGCAGCGTCGCCCGTGGAGCGCGGCGCTCGTGTCGGTGGCCGCGCTGCTCGCCATCACGGCGCCGGCGTTCGGCATCCGTCTCGGCTTCGCCGACGCCGGCAACGACGCGCCGTCCACGACCAGCCGTCAGGCGTACGACCTGCTGGCCCAGGGCTTCGGTCCGGGCTTCAACGGCCCGCTGATCGTGGTCGTCGAGGGCGACCCGGCCGCCGCGGCGCCCGCCGCCCGCGCCCTCGACGAGGTGCCCGGCGTGGCCACGACCGTGGCGCCTCCGCCCTCCGGCGACGTCGCGACGCTCATCGTCTTTCCGGCGTCCAAGCCGCAGGACGCGCAGACCCACGACCTGGTGCAGCGGCTGCGCGAAGACGTGCTGCCGCCGCTGTCCCGGGAGACCGGCGCGACGTTCCTGGTCGGCGGCAGCGTGGCGGCGACCGAAGACTTCGCCGACGCGGTCGCCGGCCGGCTCCCGCTCTTCGTGGCCGTGGTGGTCGGGCTGTCGGCGCTGCTGCTGATGGCCGTGTTCCGCTCGCTGTTGATCCCGGTGAAGGCCGCGGTGCTCAACCTGCTCAGCGTCGGCGCCTCGATGGGCGTGATCACGCTGGTCTTCCAGCACGGCCTGTTCGGCGTCCAGCCCGGCCCGATCGAGGCATACGTGCCCGTCATGGTCTTCGCGATCGTGTTCGGCCTCTCGATGGACTACGAGGTCTTCCTGCTCTCCCGCATGCACGAGGAGTGGGAGCACCGCCGCGACGCACCCGCGGCCGTCCGCGAAGGCCTGGCCACGACCGGCCGGGTGGTCACCGCGGCGGCGGCCATCATGGTGGTGGTGTTCGGCGCGTTCCTGCTGAGCCCGGACCGGATGCTCCAGCAGTTCGGCCTGGGGCTGGCGGTGGCGGTCCTCCTCGACGCGGTCGTCATCCGCTGCCTCGTGCTGCCGGCGGTGATGCAGCTGCTCGGCGCCCGCGCGTGGTGGCTCCCGCGCCCGGTCGCCCGCATCCTGCCGAGGCTGGCCCTAGAGCGCCCAACGCCCGACT
The DNA here is from genome assembly GCF_052068095.1 of Phytohabitans sp. LJ34. Classification (NCBI taxonomy): domain Bacteria; kingdom Bacillati; phylum Actinomycetota; class Actinomycetes; order Micromonosporales; family Micromonosporaceae; genus Phytohabitans; species Phytohabitans sp. LJ34. The sequence goes on from NZ_JBQHDG010000017.1 coordinate 55,397, forward strand.
GACCCGCGCGCACTGGCAGGCCCGCGCGCACCCGCCGGGGCCGAGCGCCGCCGGCCCGAGCGCCGCCGGCCCGAGCGCCGCCCGGGCCGAGCGCCGACGGCGCGAGTGCAACGGCCCGAAGACGACCCCGCGACCGAAGAGGACACGACGGCGGGAGGCCATAATGGACGGATGCTGAGGTGGGAGTACGCGTTGTTGGTCCGTCGCCGGGAGGCGTCGGGGCCGTCCGAGTGGCGCATGTCGTATACCTGGTACTCGCCGGACGGGACCCGGCAGGATGTGTCCGCGCTCGGCGACACCGCGGTCTCGCACCTCAACCGGGCCGGTGCCCGCGGCTGGGAGCTCGTGGCCACCGAGGAAGACATCAACAACCTCGAAGGCACCACGGAGGTCCATCGTTACTACCTCAAGCGCCCCTTGCCCGAGGCCGAGGCGCTCCCGTAGAGCGCCGGCGGGCCGCCTGGAGGTAGTCGCGGTTGAGCTGGCCGATGGTCTCCAGCGGGATGCCCTTCGGGCACACGGCCGTGCACTCGCCCGTGTTGGTGCAGCCGCCGAAGCCGGCCTCGTCGTGCGCCGCCACCATGTCGAGGACGCGCGACTGGCGTTCCGGCTGTCCCTGTGGCAGGCGGGCGAGGTGGGTGACCTTCGCGGCGGTGAAGAGCATCGCGGAGCCGTTCGGGCAGGCGGCCACGCAGGCGCCGCAGCCGATGCAGGTGGCGGCCTCGAAGGCGGCGTCGGCGTCGGCCTTGGGCACCGGGATGGCGTGTGCGTCGGGGGCGCTGCCGGTCGGCGCGCTGACGTAGCCGCCGGCCTGGATCACGCGGTCGAGCGCGCCGCGGTCGACCACGAGATCCTTGACGACGGGAAAGGCTCGCGCCCGCCACGGTTCGACGTCGATCGTGTCGCCGTCGCGAAAGTGTCGCATGTGGAGCTGGCACGTGGCGGTCGCCGGCGCCGGGCCGTGCGCGACGCCGTTGATGACGAGGCCGCACGCGCCGCAGATGCCCTCGCGGCAGTCGTGGTCGAACGCCACCGGCTCGGCGCCGTCGAGGGTGAGGCGCTCGTTCAGCGCGTCGAGCACCTCGAGGAAGGACATGCCGGGCGAGACGTCGGCGACCTCGTAGGCCACCATCCGGCCACGCTCCCGCGGGCCGGCCTGCCGCCAGATGCGCAAGGTCAGATTCACGGCAGCCGCCTCACAAAAGAACTCGTCGATCCGCGTGCTCGCGGGTTGGCGTGCCGCCAGACGCGCAAGGTCAGATTCACAGCAGCCGCCTGAAAAAACGATCTCATCGATAGCTCCGCTGGCTCGGCGTCACGTGCGCGAACTCCAGGTCCTCCCGATGCAGCACCGGCGCCCCACCGGTCCACTCCCAGGCCGCCACGTACGCGAAGCGCGCGTCGTCGCGCAGTGCCTCGCCGTCCGGGGTCTGGCTCTCCGCCCGGAAGTGGCCGCCGCACGACTCGGTGCGGTGCAGCGCGTCCACGCACATCAGCTCGGCCAGCTCCAGGAAGTCGGCCACCCGGCCGGCCCGTTCCAGGGACTGGTTGAACCCGGCGGACGACGGCACCCGGACGCGGGCCCAGAACTCGTCCCGCAGCGACCTGACCAAGGAGATCGCCTTGCGCAGGCCGGCGTCCGTGCGTTCCATGCCGCAGTGGTCCCACATGATGCGGCCCAGCTCGCGGTGGAAGGAGTCGACGGTGCGGTCGCCGTTCACCGAGAGCAGCCGCGCCACGCGATCCCGCACGTCGGCGAGCGCGGCCGACGGGTCCACCGGCGGGAAGGGCCCGTCGGCGAGGTAGTCGTTGATCGTGTTGGGCAGCACGAAGTAGCCGTCCGCCAGGCCTTGCATGAGCGCCGAAGCGCCGAGCCGGTTGGCGCCGTGGTCGGAGAAGTTGGCCTCGCCGATCACGAAGAGGCCGGGGATCGTCGACTGGAGGTCGTAGTCGACCCACAGCCCGCCCATCGTGTAGTGCACGGCGGGGTAGATGCGCATCGGCACCTCGTACGGGTCCTCGCCGGTGATCCGCTGGTACATCTCGAAGAGGTTTCCGTAGCGGGCGGCGACCGCCGGCCGCCCCAGCCGCGCGATCGCGTCCGCGAAGTCCAGGTACACGCCCAAGCCGCCCGGCCCGACTCCGCGCCCCTCGTCGCACACGTTCTTGGCGGCGCGGGAGGCGATGTCGCGAGGGACGAGGTTGCCGAACGACGGGTACATCCGCTCCAGGTAGTAGTCGCGCTCTGCCTCGGGGATGTCGCCCGGCGCGCGCCCGTCGCCGGAGCGGAGCGGCACCCACACGCGGCCATCGTTGCGCAGCGACTCGCTCATCAGGGTCAGCTTCGACTGGTGCGGGCCGCTCTGCGGAATACACGTGGGATGGATCTGGGTGAAGCACGGGTTGGCGAAGAGCGCGCCCCGGCGGTGCGCGCGCCAGGTGGCGGTGACGTTGCAGCCCTTGGCGTTGGTGGAGAGGAAGAAGACGTTGCCGTAGCCACCGGTGGCGAGCACCACCGCGTCCGCGAGCTCGGTCGTCACCTCGCCGGTGACAAGGTCGCGCACCACGATCCCGCGCGCCCGCCCGTCGGCCACGACGAGGTCGAGCATCTCGTGCCGTTCGAACGAAAGGACGGACCCGGCGGCGACCTGCCGGGACAGCGCCTGGTAGGCGCCGAGCAGCAGCTGCTGCCCGGTCTGCCCGCGCGCGTAGAACGTGCGGGACACCTGCGCGCCGCCGAAGGAGCGGTTGTCGAGCAGCCCGCCGTACTCCCGCGCGAACGGCACACCCTGCGCCACGCACTGGTCGATGATCTCGACGGAGACCTGGGCGAGACGGTACACATTGGACTCACGCGAGCGGAAGTCGCCGCCCTTCACCGTGTCGTAGAAGAGGCGGTGCACGGAGTCGCCGTCGTTGCGGTAGTTCTTGGCCGCGTTGATGCCGCCCTGCGCCGCGATCGAGTGGGCGCGGCGGGGGCTGTCCTGGTAGCAGTACGACTTCACCCGGTACCCGGCCTCGCCGAGCGTCGCGGCGGCCGAGGCGCCGGCGAGGCCCGTGCCCACGACGATGACCGTGAGGCGGCGGCGGTTGGCCGGGTTGACCAGCCGGGCCTCGAAGCGCCGCCGGTCCCACCGCGTCTCGAGCGGCCCATCCGGCGCGCGCGAGTCCTTGATCGGAGCACCCTCGGAGAACATCAACCCACCAAACCCACCATCACGGCGAACGGAACGGACAGGAAGCCGGCGCACAACCCCACCGCGACCACCAGCGCGACCACCCGGGCGCGGCGCTCACCAGCCGCCGTGTGCTGCCCGAGCGTGCGCACCGCGCTGAACACCCCGTGCCGCAGGTGGAAGCCGACCGCCAGCACGGCGAGCGTGTAGAAGAGCGTCACGTACCACCGCTCCGGCGCGAAGTCGGCGACCACGTTGGCGTACGGGTGCGCCCGGTCGCCGACCGGGTTGAGCGTGCCGGTGGTGAGGTCGAGCACGTGGTACACGGCGAAGAGCAGGATGATCACGCCACCCCACCGCATCGTGCGGGCGGCGTAGCTGCCCTGGACGGGCCGGCGGTGCGCGTACCGGACGGGGCGCGCGGCCCGGGCCCGCAGCGCGAGGGAGGTCGCCGCCGCCACGTGGGCGACCAGCGCCACGGTGAGCACGGACCGCTGGATCCACAGGTACCCGGAGTGGGGGAGCAGTGGCGCGCCGATCGTGCGCAGCCAGTGCGCGTAGTGGTCGAACGACTCGGCCCCCACGAACACCTTGAGGTTGCCGACCATGTGCGCCACCAGGAACAGCATCAGCAGGATGCCGCTCACCGCCATCAGCGCCTTTTGACCGACCGTGCTCACGCGGCCGACGTTAGGTCGGTGCGTTCGATTCGTCCAATACATCGTTGCCGCAGGAGCGATAGCTGTAGGCTATCGAGCGTGCAGCTCCAGCAGCTCCGGTACTTCGTGGCCGTCGCCGATGAGCGCCACTTCACACGCGCGGCGGCCGGCCTCGGCGTGGCACAGCCGACGCTGAGCAAGCAGATCCACAGCCTGGAGCGCGACATCGGCGCCCCGCTGCTCGACCGCACCCGGGGTGCCGTGACGCTCACCCCGGCCGGCGCCGCGCTGCTGCCGATCGCGCGGCGTGTGCTCGCCGACGTGGAGACCGCCCGCCGCGAGGTGCAGGAGCTGGTCGGCCTGCGCCGCGGCCGGGTGCGGCTCGGCGCCACGCCCAGCCTCTCCACCAGCCTGGTCGCGCGGGTGCTGCCCCGCTTCCGCGCCGCCCACCCCGGCATCGACCTGCACGTCGAGGAGAGCGGCTCGCAGGACCTCGTCCGCCATCTCACCGAGGGCGGCCTCGACCTCGCGCTGGTCATCCTGCCGCCGCACGGCATCGACCCGGCCCTGCGCGCCGAGCCGATCCTCCGCGAAGACCTCGTCGTCGCCTCGGCCGTACCCCTCCCGGCCGCCGCCGGTGGCATGCCCATCGCGGAGCTGCGGCACCGCCCGCTGGTCATGTTCCGCAAGGGGTACGACCTGAGAGACGCCACCTTGAACGCGTGCCACGCGGCCGGGTTCGAGCCGTCGTTCGCGGTCGAGGGCGGCGAGATGGACGCGGTGCTCAGCTTCGTCGCCGCGGGCCTGGGCGTGGCGGTGGTGCCGAGCATGGTGCTGGCCGGCCACCCGGCGCTGCACTCCGCGCCGCTGGCCCGGCCCGGCATCCAGCGCACGGTCGCGATCGCCGAGCGCCGCGAGTCCACACCCACCCACGCGGCCGCGGCACTGCGCGGCGCGATCATGGATTTCCTGCGAGACTGAGCGCGTGGATCACTCCGACGTGCTGCGCTGGGTCGACGCGTACGAGCGGGCGTGGCGCTCGCCGGGCACCACGACGCTCGGCGAGATCTTCACCGATGACGCGAGCTACCTCCAGGGGCCGTACAGGGAGCCGGTCGTCGGCCTGCCCGCGATCGCGCGGATGTGGGAGGCCGAGCGGGAGGGGCCCGACGAGGCGTTCGACATGAGCCGCGACGTGGTGGCCGTCGAGGGCGACACCGCGGTCGTCCGGGCCGAGGTGCGCTACGGCCCGCCGCTCGACCAAGAGTGGCGCGACCTGTGGATCCTCCGCTTCGCCGCGGACGGGCGGTGCGCCTGGTTCGAGGAGTGGCCGATCGCCCCGGGCCATTGACACCTGGCGATCAATCGGCGGATCTTGGGACGATACGGACTATCTCCTGGGGAGGTGGTCCTCATGTCCACGTCGTTGTCCGACACCCCGACCCGCACCGGCCGCGCCACGGAGGTCGCCACGCCGCGCGAAGACCTCGTGGCGGTGGTGCTGGGCGCCTGCTTCGTCGGGGGCGCGCTCTCCGACGGGTGGGCGCACGTCAACATCCTCGACACGATCGAGGGGTTCTTCACGCCATGGCACGCGCTGCTCTACTTCGGCTTCGCCGCCACCTCCGCGTGGATCTTCTTCCTCGCGTACCGGCGGCGTGAACGGCACCCCTACTGGTGGCGCGACGCGTGGCCCAGCGGCTACCGCACCGGCGCGCTCGGCGTCCTGATCTTCCTCGGCGCCGGGCTCGCCGACATGGTGTGGCACGAGACGATCGGCGTGGAGGTGGGCCTCAACGCCGCGTTCAGCCCGAGCCACATGGCGCTGGTCTTCGCCGCGGTGCTGATGCTGAGCAGCCCGCTGCGCTCGTGGTGGGCGACCGGCGCCGGCGGCGGCCTGCGCCTCGCGACCGGCGTGGCCTCGCTCGCGCTCACGGCCATGTTCGCCACGATCCTGCTCAGCCACTCGATCGCGTTCCGCACCGCGCGTCCCACCGTGCCCTACGAGGCGATCGACGACGCCCGCGCCGCGGACCTGCCGGCGCAGGTGCTGGCGGTGCAGGGCGTCGGCGCGTACCTCGTCACGACGATCCTCCTCGCCGCGGCCGTGCTGCTGGCCCACCGGCGGCGGCCGACGCCCGGTGTCGCGACGGCGGTCGTCGGCGGCGTGGCGCTGTTCATGATGGTCATGAACGAGTTTCCCGCCCCGCAGGCCGCGGGAGCGCTCGGCGCGGTGCTCGGGGCGGCGGTCGCCGACCTGGTCCTGGTACGGCTGGACGCCACCCGCGGCACGGACGCGGCGCTCCGCCTGCCGATCGCCGGCGCGGTCTTCGCCGGTGCGGTGTGGAGCGGCCACCTGCTCGGCCTGCACCTGGCAGAGGGCGTCCGCTGGCCGGCCGAGATGTGGACCGGCCTGGTGGTGCTCTGCGCGATCCTCGGCGCACTGCTCGGCGGCCTGCTCGCCCGTCCCGCTGCGCATGCGCACAGCTGACTTTCAGTAGCCTTTCAGCCCTCGGCGCTACCGTCGCGGCATGGACGAAAGCAGGGCCCAGCGGGTCGTCGACGCGCTCCGCGACCGCGGCGTGCCGGCACACCTGGAGCGGGCGGGCGTCGCGCAGTACGGCGTACGGATCGCGCTGCGCGACGGCCGCCAGGCGATGTGGGACACCGACGGCACCGCGGGCCTGGAGGCCCAGGTCATGCGCGACGGCGTGCTGGTCGGCTTCGTGCCGCACATCCAGGGCTCGGAAAACTTCGACGAGCACCAGGTAGTCGACGCGATCGCCCGCACCGACTACGACCAGCCGATCGCCCGGCAGCGCGCCACGGCCCCGCCCGCCGCCGCACCGCTCCCGCGCGAGGGCGGCTTCTTCCGCCGCTTCAGGCAGGGCTTTCGCGAGTAGCGCGGCTCAGGTGCGCCCGCCCCCACGCGCGCGCCTCCTCCACCAGCGGCAGCACGGTCTTGCCGTAGGTGGTCAGCGAGTACTCCACCGGGGCGGGCGCCTCACCCGTCGGCTGGCGCGCCACGATGCCGTCGTCGACGAGCTCGCGCAGCTGCTCGGCCAGCACCTTTTGCGAGATGCCGGGCACGGCCTGCCGCAGCGCCGCGAAGTGCCGCGGCGACTCGGCCAGCCAGTAGACGATGATCAGCTTCCACTTACCGCCGACCGCCGCGAGCGCGGCCGTGAGTGGGCACCCGGTGACAGGATTGGGCCGACCGTTACCTCGAGGTGCGTTCTTGGGCTCGCCCACGGCCGTGATTATAGTCCGCTTCATGATTGTGGAAGTACGCACATATCGGATCACGCCCGGCCGCCGAGCGGAATTCGTCGAGATCTTCGAAAAGCGCGTCGTGCCGCTGCACCGCGAGTACGGAATCGCGGTGCTGGGTCCGTTTCTCGACACCGAGAACCCCCACCGTTTCATCTGGCTGCGCGGCTTTCCGTCGCTGGCCGAGCGCGACCGGATGAAGGCCGCTTTCTATGGCGGCGACGTGTTCAGGAACGAGCTGGAGGGCATCCTGATCCCGATGCTGGAAAGCTACGACGTAACCCTCTGTCAATCCACTGACCTGTTCGGCTGACATTTTTCCGCCGCTGTCATCCCTCCCGGGGAATGCGACCTTGTCGATGTCTTGATATCGTCCGCTGATCGTACGATCGCGGAGGGTGACACAGGCCTGATGACCAGTACGCCGGCATGTCGGACAGCGGTGCGCGCACTGCTGCTGGCCGGTGCGGCGGTGGTCGCCTACCTGGTGCTCGCCCTCTTCGACAGACCCGCGAGAGCGGATGGCGGCGGCCTGGACCTGGGCCCGCTCCCGACCGACCGTTTGGCGGCCACGCTGCCGCACCACGCGCCCGAGCCGCCACCCGCCCCACCGGAGGTCACCCGCGGCGACGCCCCACCCACGATGACGAAGGCCACGCGGGGCGACGCCCCGCCCAAGGCGGCGAAGGCCACCCGCGGCGACGTGCCGCCCACGGTGGCGAAGGCCGCGCGGGGCGACGCCCCGCCCGGGGCGGCGAAGGCCACAAAGGGCGACACCCCAGACCGCGACACCGGACCGGACCGCCTCCCAACTGGTGACGCTGGCCGAGATCGCACCCCAAGCGGTGACGCTGGCCGAGATCGCACTCCAGACCGCGACGGCGGTCGGGACCGCGCCTCAGGCGGTGACACCGGACTGACGGCCGCCATTTTCGGGGATCCCGCGGATGGACCGACCGACACCGCGACGGCCCGCACCCTGGTGACCGAGATCCTGGCCGACACGACGACCGCCGCGACCGGGGCGCCAGCGGGCACCACAACGAAGACCCCGCCGAGCGGCGCCCCCACGACCGCCGCCACCGGGATCCTCGCGGACACGACCGCCGAGGCCGGCCGCGCCCTGACGACCACCGCGGCCGACACCCTTGGGGCCGCCGTGCCGATCGGCGCCCTGACCACCACCGGGACCGGGATCCTCGCGGACACCACGGCCGTCGTCAGCGACACCCTGCGGGCCACGGCGGCCGGTCTCGTCGGGGCCGTCCCCTTGGAGCCTGTCCTCCGGCTGGTGGAGGCCGCCGTGTTCCGCCCGCTCCAGCCTGCCCCGGGCCCGGTGGTCGGCGGGCCGACCCCGGCGCCGGCGCCACCGCTCGCGCCGAGCGACCCAGCCGTCGTCCCGAGCGAGCCACCGGCGGTGCCGCAGGCGCCGCCCCTCGCGACCACGCCGGCCGTGGACGCGGCCGCGCGCCAGGCGACCGCGCCGGCCCCGCGGATGGACCGCGCGGCGGCCGGCATCGTGGGGGCGGTGGCCGGCGCCACCAGGGGTATCACCACGCCACCGTGGCCGCAGGACGCCGCCGCTGGCCGTGGGATCGCCGCCCGGGGTGGCGCACCCCTGCCCGGCTCGGGTTTCGGGGGGTGCGTGCCCGCGGGGTGCGCGCACACCACTGACGTGATCACCGGCGGTGGGCAGCCGCTGGTGTTGTCGGCCGTGTTCGCCGTGCGGCCGGAGGCGCGTGGCCGTCTTGTCGCGCCGCGCGCCGGCTTGGCCTTCGCCGGGCGGCGGCCCGGCGTCACGCCGCTTCCTGGCTGATCGCACCGCCTCGCAAAGGCGCCACAGGCAGCCCTTTCGCTAGATCGACTAGTGGGGCGGCGATGGAGTGCGCCCACTTTTCGGATTCGTGGTGTTGCGGTGTGCGGGTCGGCAGCGATGACCCATAGAGCGACGCGGAAATATCCGGCGGTCCACAAAGGACCGGAATAGAGCTGCGGGCACCAGAGATCGGAGAACACCCTCGTGATCCGCATCATGGTCGTCGAGGAGATGGGGTTGTTGCGGAGCGCGTTGCGCACCGTGCTGACGAGCGAACAGGACCTGGAGGTGGTGGCGGAGATCGACGACGGCACGGAGATCCTGCCGGTCGCCGGGCGGGAGCGCCCGGACGTGGTCGTCGTGGACGTGGACCTGACCGCCGCCGACACGCGTGGCCTGCTCATGCGGCTGCGTGAGGAGGTGCCGCGGGTGGCGGTGCTGGCGCTGAGCGGGCGCTGGACCGCCGACTCGCTGCGGCGGGCGCTGGCCGCGGGGACGCTCGGTTTCGCCGGCACGGACGTGACGCCGGCACAGTTCGTGCGGATCGTGCGGTCGGTGGCCGCCGGCAACCGGGTGATCGACCCGGCGGTCGCGGCGGCCGTGCTCAACCCCCCGCCCAACCCACTGACCAACCGCGAGCGGGAGATCCTCAGCGCCGCCGCGGAGGGCCTCCCGCCCAAGGAGATCGCCAACCGCCTCTACCTGGCGCACGGCACCGTGCGCAACCGCATGTCCGCGATCCTCCGCAAGACCGGGGCGCGCAACCGCCTCGAAGCCATCCGCCGCGCCCAGGAGAGGGGGTGGCTTTAGAGACCTTCAGGGTCCGCTCGAATAGGTTTCCCGGATTCGCGTCAGCTGCGGACCGCCGCTCCCGCCGGAGACCGCTGCGGCCGGCGGCTCGCAGCGCTCGCCGAAACCCCGGCCTCCGCTGCCAGGCCCGCGGTCCACGATCTACAGAAGACGGCCTTTGCGGGCCGGTTGCTGGCTGGTCTGTCGGGAAGGCTGTCGAGCCGCGCGCATTGATGCTTCACGCCCGACGGCCTCCCCGGGTGGCGGCGGGCCGACCAGGGTGGCCACTCTAGGGAAGCAGAGCAAACGCGTCCCGCGCGCACCTACCCCAACCCGGGCCTAAGGCCCGGCGCAGCCGCTGGGGTGAGCGTGACCAGCGGCGGATGGGTGAGGCCGCGGGAGCAACGGCATGGACCACGACGGGCGTCGCGGTAGCTCACATCTGCGCGCCTTGGCCCCAGAAGGGCAGCCCTCTCACCGCCTGGACGTCCAAGAGGGCTGCCCTCTTGAGGGGCGAGCGGCAGGGGAGGCGCTAGGAGAGGCGGGCCAGGCCCTCGGCGACCGACACGGCGAGGGGCGTCGTCTGGCGGCCGATGAGGCGGCTCAGGTCGCCGGTCTCGACGAGCAGCTTGCCCTCCTTCAGCGACACGTCGCAGCCGGCCAGCACCTGGGCGTAGCCCTCGGGCAGGCCCGCGCCCACCAGCGCCTGGGTGTACTCCGCCGGCGGCAGGTCGCGGTAGGCGACCTCCTTGCCACTCTGCCGGGACACCTCGGCGGCGAGCTCGGTGAGCGTGAACGGCTGGTCGCCACCCAGCTCGTACACCGTGTTGTCGTGGCCCTCACCGGCGAGGACGGCGGCCGCCGCGGCGGCGAAGTCGGCGCGCGGGGCCGCGGAGACCTTGCCGTCGCCGGCCGAGCCGAGGATCGCGCCGTGCTGGAGGGCGGGGGTGAGGTTGTCGGTGTAGTTCTCCACGTACCAGCTGTTACGCAGGAACGAGAACGGCAGTCCGCTGGCGCGGACGACCTCCTCGGTGGCGGCGTGCTCCGGCGCGATGGGCAGGTCGGTGTCGTCCGCGTACGGCGCGCTGGTGTACGCGATGAACGACACGCCGGCCTCGACCGCCGCCTCGACCGCGTTGGTGTGCTGCGGCACCCGCGCGCCCACCTCGCTGCCGGAGACGAGCAGCAGGCGGTCGACGCCCTTGAACGCGTCGGCCAGCGTCGACGGCTGGTCGTAGTCGGCCACGCGCACCTGCACGCCCAGCGCGGCCAGGTCGGCGACCTTCTCCGGGCTGCGCACGGCGGCGACGATCTCGCCGGCCGGGACGCCCCGGTCGAGCAGCGAACGAATGACGAGGCGGCCGAGGTGGCCACTGGCTCCGGTGACGGCAACGGTCATGAGGGACTCCACTAACTCCTAGAAAGCACTAACCAGTGGAGAGTACCCCATCATCAGGTAGTCTGTGGAACATGACGGAAGAGGCCCTGGAGGATCTTGTCGCCGACGTGTTCGCGCGCGCCTGCACCTCCCGCCTCGTGCTGGAAAACGTCGCCGGCAAGTGGGGCATCCTCGCCCTCGCCGCGCTCTCCGAGGGGACGTACCGGTTCAACGCGCTGCGCCGCCGGGTCGACGGCATCAGCGAGAAGATGCTGTCCCAGACGCTGCACGCGCTGGAGCGTGACGGCCTCGTGCGGCGCGACGCGCAGGCCACGATCCCGCCGAAGGTGGAGTACTCGCTGACCGAGTCGGGCAAGCGCATCGCGGAAAAGCTGATCGAGCTGATCGAACTGGTCGAGGGGGAGATGCCCGCGGTCCGCGCGGCGCAATCCGCCTACGACGAGCGGGCCTAGCGTCCCTCGATCAGCGCGGCCACCCCGTCGAGCAGCCGCGCCAGCCCGAACTCGAACGCGCGCGCCGGGTCGAGCGGCGCCTGGTACTCCTCGCCGGCCGCGGCGCCCACCCGGGTGGCCAGCGGAAAGCGGTCGGGGTCGTAGACCTTCTCCAGCTGCGGGGCGATCTCGGCCCACCACTCGTCGTCGGTCTTGCCGGTGTCCTTCGGTAGCGAGGCGGCGGCCAGCGCGCTGCGCACCGCGCCGTGCACGTAGTCGCCGACCATCGTCACGACGAGGTCCATCTCGACGTCGGTGAGGCCGATGCCCTCCACCGCCGCCAGCTGGTAGTCGTACTGGGCGATGAGGTTGGGGCCGGGCACCGGGCGGTTCGTCGCGACGTGCAGCAGCCAGGGGTGGCGCAGGTAGAGCGCGTACGCCTCGCGGGCGACCAGCTCCAGCCGGGCCCGCCAGCCGCCCGGCACGTCGTCGGGCTTGGCGGTCTCCGCGCAGACCCGGTCGAGCATGAGGTCGAGCAGCTCCGCCTTGCCGGGCACGTACGTGTACAGCGACATCGCGGTCACCCCGAGCCGCTCGGCGACCCGCCGCATGGAGAGGGCGGCCAGCCCCTCGGCGTCGGCGATCGCGGTCGCCGCCTCGATGATCTGGTCGGCGGTGAGGCGCGGCTTGGGTCCGCGGCGGACGCGCTCGGGCGAACCCCAGAGCAGCTCCATGATCCGCTTCGGGTCACTTCCGCCGGTGTACTCGGTGGTCACTCTGTACAGCGTAGAGCTATACTCCCCGAGCGCCTATTCTGTACGGCGTAGAGAGTTTGAGGGTGTCATGGCTTCTGACCTCGCGGTCCAGGTCGAAGGACTGCGCAAACGCTACGGGGACAAGGCGGCGCTCGACGGCTTCGACCTGCGTGTGCCGGCCGGCACGGTGCACGGCCTGCTCGGGCCCAACGGGGCCGGCAAGACCACCGCCGTGCGCGTGCTGGCCACGCTGCTGCGGGCCGACGGTGGCAAGGCGCTCGTCGACGGGTACGACGTGGCGCGCCAACCCGCCGCCGTCCGCGAGCGGATCGGGCTCGTCGGCCAGCACGCGGCGGTCGACGAGGTGCTCGGCGGGCGGGAGAACCTCGTGATGTTCGGCCGCCTCTTCCACCTCGGCAAGCGGGAGGCCGGGCGGCGCGCCGACCACCTGCTCGAACGCTTCGGGCTCGCCGACGCCGGCGGCAAGCCGGTCAAGCGGTACTCCGGTGGCATGCGCCGCCGCCTCGACCTGGCCGCCAGCCTGATCCTGCGGCCGGCGGTGCTCTTCCTCGACGAGCCGACCACCGGCCTCGACCCGCGCGGGCGCAACGAGGTGTGGGCGGCGGTGCGGGCGCTGGTCGCCGACGGCACCACCGTGCTGCTCACCACGCAGTACCTGGACGAGGCCGACCAGCTGGCCGGCCAGATCTCGGTGCTCGACCACGGGCGGGTCGTCGCCGCCGGTACCCCGGATGAACTGAAGTCCCGGATCGGGGGTGACCGGATCGACGTGGTCGTGCGCGCGGACGCCGACCTCGCCGCGGCCGCGGCGGTGGTCAAGGAGATCGCGGAGGCCGAGCCGGAGGTCGACCCGGACGGCCGGCGGGTCTCCGCGCCGGTGCGCGACCGGGTCGCCGCGCTCACCGACGTGGTGCGCACCCTCGACGCCCGCGGCGTCGCGGTCGAGGACATCGCGCTGCGCCGCCCCACGCTCGACGAGGTGTTCCTGCGGATGACGGAGGTGAACGCGTGAAGTGGCGATGGGCGCTCGCGGACGGGTGGACGATCACCCTGCGCGACCTGAAGCACTGGGCCGCCCAGCCCTGGCAGATCGTGTTCGGGCTGCTGTTCTCGGTGATGCTCGTGCTGATGTTCGGCTACCTCTTCGGCGGCGCGATCGAGGTACCCGGCGGCGGCGACTACCGGGAGTTCCTGCTGCCCGGCATGTTCGCGATGACGATGCTCTTCGGGCTGGAGGCCACCTACACGGCCGTCACCACCGACGCCGACCGCGGCGTGACCGACCGCTTCCGGGCGATGCCGATGGCCGGCTCCGCCGTCGTGGTGGGACGCGCGTCCGCCGACATGCTCAACTCTGTGGTCACCCTCGCCGCCATGGCCGTCTGCGGCCTCGCGGTCGGCTGGCGGTGGCACGAGGGGATCGCGCCGGCGGCAGGGGCGTTCGGGCTGTTGCTGCTGCTGCGGTTCGCGCTGCTGTGGATGGGCATCTGGCTCGCGCTGGTGCTGCGCAGCCCGGAGGCGCTGATGGCGCTCCAGATCCTGGTGTGGCCGCTGGGCTTTCTGTCCAATGTGTACGTCTCACCGGCGACCATGCCGGGCTGGCTGGGCGCCCTCGCCGAGTGGAACCCGCTCTCCGCCACGGTCAGCGCGGCCCGCGAGCTGTTCGGCAACCCCAGCTGGGACGGTGGCGAGCACGCCGTGCTGCTGGCCGTGCTCTGGCCGCTCGCGCTGATCGCGGTGTTCTTCCCCTTGTCCGTGCGCGCGTACCAGCGGCTCAGCCGGTAGCCTCGCGCCGGTGTTCGTCCTGGCCCTGATGGCGGCGGTCGGGGTCGCCGCGCTGCTGCCCGCGCGCGGCCCCGCCGCCACCGTCGCGTCGGTGGCCACGGCCGTCGCCATCGGCGGGCTCTTCTTCCTGTACGGCGCGCGGATCGCCCCGCGCGCCGCCTGGGAGGGCGCCCGCCACTGGCGGCTGCACGCGGTGGTGCTGCTGTGCACGTTCGCGCTATTCCCGCTGCTCGCGCTGGGCGGGCGGTGGCTGGACGGGCCGGTGCTCACTCCCGCCCTCTACGACGGCCTGGTGTACCTCAGCGTGGTGCCGTCCACCGTGCAGACGTCGATCGCGTTCACCGCGCTGGCCGGCGGCAACGTGCCGGCCGCGGTCTTCAGCGCCTCCTTCTCCAACCTCGCCGGCGTGCTGCTCACCCCGCTGCTGGCGGCGGCGTTGCTGGGCGGGAGCGCGATCTTCTCCGCCGGCTCGCTGGGCGAGATCGCCGCCCAGCTGGTGCTCCCGTTCGCGGCCGGCCAGGCGGCCCGCCCGTGGATCGCCGCCTGGCTCGAGCGGCGCTCCTTCGTGGCCCACGCCGAACGCGGCGCGATCCTGCTCGTCGTCTACACCGCGTTCAGCGCCGGCGTGGTCGCGGGCGTCTGGCACCAGGTCTCACCCGGCCGGCTGGCGGCACTGCTCGCCGTGCTCGCGGTCCTGCTCGCGCTCGTGCTCGGCCTGACCTGGCTCGCCGGCCGCCTGCTCGGCTTCGACCGCCCGGACCGCGTCACGATCGTCTTCTGCGGCTCGAAGAAGAGCATGGCTACCGGTCTGCCGATGGCCGCGGTCATGTTCGGCCCGGCGGCCGCCGCGATCCTCGTCGTGCCGCTGATGCTCTTCCACCAGATCCAGCTCGTCGTCTGCGCGATACTGGCGAGACGCTGGGGTCGGTAGTCTCGGCCCCCATGGGGGATCCATTCAAGGTCCGCGTGGGGGTGCGCGGCTACGAGCTCGACACCCTCGGCCATCTCAACCAGGCCGTCTACCTCCAGTACGCGGAGCACGCGCGGTGGGAGGTCCTCCGGGCCGCCGGCGCCACGCCGGAAAAGTTCCTGGCCAGCCGCTCGGCCCCGGTCATGCTGGAAAACACGATCCGCTACCGCGCCGAGCTGCGCGCCGGCGACGAGGTCGACGTGACGTGCGCCTTCGAGTGGGCCGGCGGCAAGACCTTCAGGCTCCGGCAGGAGCTGCGCAAGCCGGACGGCACCCTCTCCGCGGAGGTGACGGCCGTGGGCGGCATCCTCGACCTCGACGCCCGCCGCCTGGTCGTCGACCCCCGCGCCCACCTGCGCAAGCTCGCCGACAACCCCGAAATCCTCGACGCCTAGAGAGCTTTGGCGCCCGGGTCGCTGTCCGTGGTGGTGTTGCTTCGAGGCATTTTCCCAGGTCCGCGTCAGCTGCGGACCGTATGCTCCCGCGGGCACCGCGCCGGACGGTGCGCGGCGGCGTGGCGACCACCGTCCGGCCGCGCCTGAGCCGCGCCGCGTGGCACGGCACGGTCCCGGTGACCGTCGACGGCCCGACCGTGTGCCTACCTCACCTCGGCCTCGAGGGTGCTTGAGCATCGCCGGCCCGCGGAGGACGCTGTTCGTGGGAGGCGGGCCATGGTGCGCAGGGGTCTGGCGGTGCTGTTCGGTGCGGTGCTCGTCGCCGCGGGTCTGACCGTTGTCGGCGCGTCGCCGGCCGGGGCGATTCCGCCGCCGCCCGGTTACCCGATCCGCGGGGTCGACGTCTCCTACTACCAGGGGCCGTCGCTCGACTGGGCCGCCCTCGCCCGGGGCGGCGCGAAGTTCGCGTACATCCGGGCCAGCGAGCAGGACGGGCAGCCCGTCCCCAACAACAACCCCGATCCGTTCCTCGCCACCAACCTGGCCGGGGCCCGCGCCAACGGCCTGTACGCCGGTGCGTACCACCGCGCCCGCCCGGACCTGAGCAGCGGCCGGCAGCAGGCCGGCGTCCTGCTCGACTTCGCGCCGTACACCGTAGACGGGCGCACCCTGCCGCCGATGCTCGACATCGAGTGGCCGCGGCCCGCGTGGGGGCTCGACGACTGTTTCGACATGACGCCGGCCCAGATGGTGGCCTGGATCGAAGACTTCGTGAACGAGATCGCGGTGCGCACCGGCCGCCAGGCGATGATCTACACGAACACCAACTGGTGGAACCCCTGCACGGGCGGCAGCACCCGCTTCGCGGCCAACCCGCTCTTCATCGCCAACTACTCGCAGGACCCGCCGCCGCTGCCGGCCGGCTGGCCGTCGTTCGCCCTGTGGCAGCACGCGGCGGGAGCGCAGATCCCCGGCTCCGACTGGGCCACGCCGGACCTGGACGTGTTCAACGGCGGCTACGCGGCCCTCGCCCAGCTTGTCGGCGGCCCGGCCACCAGCCTGCTGGCCACCGTCAACGACAAGTACGTGAGCGCGGAGAGGGCCGGCGCCGACCCGCTCATCGCCAGCCGTCCCGCGATTGGATCCTGGGAGCAGTTCGACCGGATCGACGCCGGCGGCGGGTTCGTCGCGCTGCGGTCGCGGATCAACGGCCTCTACGTCTCCGCCGAGCGGGCCGGGGCGGCGCCCCTGATCGCCAGCCGGCCGGCGATCGGCGGCTGGGAGAGGTTCCGGGTCGTCGACAACGCCGACGGCACGATCAGCCTGCTGGCCAACGCCAACGGCAAGTACGTGAGCGCGGAGAAGGCGGGTGCCGCGCCGCTCATCGCCAGCCGCACCGCCATCAACACCTGGGAGAAGTTCCGCGCGGTCCAGCCGCCGCCCCTGGTCACCCTGCTGGCCAGCGTCAACCGCCGGTACGTCAGCGCGGCGAACGCGGGCGCGGCACCGCTGGTCGCCAGCCGGCCGGGGGTCGGGTCGTGGGAGCAGTTCGACCAGGTCGACGCCGGCGACGGGTTCGTCGCGTTCCGCTCCCGCGGCAACGGCCGCTACGTCTGCGCCGAGCAGGCCGGTGCCGCGCCGCTGATCGCGAGCCGGACGGCGATCGGTGCCTGGGAGAAGTTCCGGATCATCGACAACGCCGACGGCACCACGAGCCTGCTGGCCAACGCCAACGGCAAGTACGTGAGCGCCGAGCAGGCGGGTGCCGCCCCGCTGATCGCCAGCCGCACCGCGATCGGCACCTGGGAGAAGTTCTTCCGCCTGGTCTAGGGCCTGTTGAAACAGGCCCTAGCGGGCGGCGCGGTGCAGGGGGCCGGCGCGGTGGCCGCTGGCGCGGTGGCGTGCCCCGGCGGCCTCGGCGAGGATGGCGGCCAGGTCGTCGAAGCCGTCGCGCACCAGGCCGACCGTCACCCGGATGTGGTCGCCGCCCAGCGGGCGCACCTCGAACGGCGCGCCCGGCGCCGCGCCGATCCCGTGCGCGGCCAGGGTGACGAGGGCGACCTGCTGGTCGCGCACCGCGATCCACATGTTGATGCCGTCGGCGGCGGTCGCCTCCACCCCGTGCCCGGCGAGCGCGGCCAGGAGCAGGTCGCGGCGGCGGGCGTACTCGCGGCGGGCGCCGGCCACCGCGCGCACGGTCGCCGGGTCGGTCAGCAGGTCGAGCAGCACCGCCTGGAGCACCCGGCTGGACCAGCCGGGGCCGAGCAGCCGCCGGTCGGCGACGGCGGTGACCAGCGCGGCAGGGCCACCGACCGCGGCCAGCCGCAGGTCCGGGCCGTGGCTCTTGGAGAAGCTGCGCACGTGTACCACCCGGTCGGGCAGGTGCGCGCCGAGCGAGACGGCCGGCGCCGTGGCGATGTCGCCCACGTGGTCGTCTTCGACCACGATGATCGACTCATGGTCGGCGAGCAGGGCGGCGAGGTCGGCGGCGCGCTCCGCGGTCATCGAGACGCCGGTGGGGTTCTGCGCCCGCGGCTGGAGGAAGACCGCGCTGGGGGATTGCTCCAGCGCCGCGGCCAGCGCGGCCGGCACCGGCCCGGCGGCGTCCAGCGCCACGGGCACCGGCACCGCGCCGACCGACTCCAGCAGGTCGAGCAGGGGCGGGAAGGTCGGGTTTTCCACCACCACGTGGGCGCCGAAGCGCACCACCGCGCCCACCACCCGGTCGAGCGCGTCGAGGGCGCCGTCGACGACGGTGAGCTGCTGCGGCGGGTACGGCCAGCGCTCCCGGAGCACCACCTCCAGGCGGGGGAGCACCGGGTCCTCCAGGTACGACGTGGTGAGCCGGGTGTCGCCGATCCGGCGCAGCGCGGGCGCGAGGTCGGGGAGCAGGTCGTGGTCGGGCACGCCGGTGGAGAAGTCGTGCGGCAGCGACGACGGGTTGGCGACCAGCCGGGAGAAGCGCATCTTCTGCCGGGGGCGGGTGGGTGTGAGCACGAAGGTGCCGGAGCGCCCGCGCGTCTGGATCGCCCCCGCGCTGGCCAGCGAACGCCAGGCCTCGCTGACCGTCGTCGGGCTGATGCCGAGCGCCTGCGCGACCGAGCGGACCGTGGGCAGGCGGGTGCCGGCGGGCAACTCGCCGTTGTGCACGAGGCGGCTCACCGCGGCGGCGATCCCGCGGGCGGTGCGATCGTTGACCGCACCGGCGATGAGCTGGAGCATGTTACTCCTACGCAATATCCTGTAACAATCTCGCCATTGTCCGCCCGCACCTGTGTCACTAAAGTCCTACGCCATCAGCTGCGAAAAGAACAGAGCCGAGAGGGGACGACCCCATGGCAGACCTTGTCCGCGCCGCGCTCGTCCAGACCACGTGGACCGGCGACAAGGAATCGATGATCAAGGCTCATGAGGAGTACGCCCGCCAAGCCGCCGCACAGGGCGCGAAGGTGATCTGCTTCCAGGAGCTCTTCTACGGCCCGTACTTCTGCCAGGTCCAGGACAAGGAGTACTACTCGTACGCCGAGTCGATCCCCGGGCCGACCACCGAGCGCTTCCAGGCGCTCGCCGCCGAGCTCGGCATGGTGATGGTCCTGCCGATGTACGAGCAGGAGCAGCCCGGCGTCCTCTACAACACCGCCGCGGTCGTCGACGCCGACGGTCGATACCTCGGCAAGTACCGCAAGACGCACATCCCGCAGGTCAAGGGCTTCTGGGAGAAGTTCTACTTCCGTCCCGGCAACCTCGGCTACCCCACGTTCGACACCGCGGTCGGCCGCATCGGCGTGTACATCTGCTACGACCGCCACTTCCCGGAGGGCTGGCGCGCGCTCGGCCTCGGCGGCGCGACGATCGTGTTCAACCCGTCCGCCACCCACCGCGGCCTCTCGTCCTACCTGTGGAAGCTGGAGCAGCCGGCCAGCGCCGTCGCCAACGAGTACTTCGTCGGCGCGATCAACCGGGTCGGCGTCGAGCCGCTCGGGGACAACGACTTCTACGGCACGTCGTACTTCGTCGACCCCGAGGGCAAGTTCGTCGGCGAGACCGGCGACCCGTACCAGGCCGAGCTGATCGTCCGCGACCTCGACCTGGCCCTGCTGGCCGAGGTGCGCGACCGGTGGGCCTTCTACCGCGACCGCCGCCCGGACGCCTACGGCCCGCTCACCCAGCCCTGATCCGGAGGAACAAGAACATGACCCTGCTGATCACCGGGGGCACCGTGATCGGCCCCACCGGCGCGAGCCCGGCCGACGTGCTGGTCGACGGCGAGAAGATCGTCGCGATCCACGCGCCCGGCACCGGCCCGTCGGACACCGAGACCCTCGACGCCACCGGCAAGTACGTCATCCCGGGCGGCATCGACGCGCACACCCACATGGAGCTGCCGTTCGGCGGCACGTTCGCGTCGGACACGTTCGACACCGGCACGAAGGCCGCGGCGTTCGGCGGCACCACCACGATCATCGACTTCGCGGTGCAGCGCACCGGCGAGGTGGTGCAGGACGGGCTCGCCGCCTGGCACGCCAAGGCCGACGGCAACTGCCACGTCGACTACGCGTTCCACATGATCCTCGGCGGCGTCGACGACGACTCGCTCAAGGCCATGGACCAGCTCGTCAACGACGAGGGCATCAGCAGCTTCAAGCTCTTCATGGCGTACCCGGGCGTGTTCTACTCCGACGACGGCCAGATCCTGCGGGCCATGCAGAAGGCGCGCGACAACGGCGCGGTCATCATGATGCACGCGGAAAACGGCATCGCGATCGACGTGCTGATCCAGCAGGCCCTCGCCCGCGGCGAGACCGACCCGATCCACCACGGCCTCACCCGGCCCGAGGCCCTCGAGGCCGAGGCGACCCACCGGGCGATCATGCTGGCCGAGGTGGCCCAGGACTGCCCGCTGTACATCGTGCACCTGTCCGCCAGCCGGGCCCTGGCCGAGGTGGCGGCGGCCCGCGACGCCGGGCGCAACGTCTTCGCCGAGACCTGCCCGCAGTACCTGTACCTGACGCTGGAGGACCAGCTCGGCGCGCCCGGCTTCGAAGGCGCCAAGTGGGTCTGCTCCACCCCGCTGCGCAGCAAGCACGAGAGCCACCAGAGGGACCTGTGGCAGGGGCTGCGCAGCAACGACCTCGCGATCGTCTCCACCGACCACTGCCCGTTCTGCTTCAAAGACCAGAAGGAGCTGGGCGTCGGCGACTTCTCCAAGATCCCCAACGGCATCGGCGGGGTCGAGCACCGGGTCGACCTGCTCTACCAGGGCGTCGTCGACGGCAAGCTGTCGCTGGAGCGCTGGGTAGAGACGATCGCCACGACACCGGCCAGGATGTTCGGCCTCTACCCGCGCAAGGGCGTCATCCAGCCCGGGTCGGACGCCGACATCGTGGTCTACGACCCGAACGGGCGCACCCGGATCAGCGTCGAGACCCACCACATGAACATGGACCACTCGGCGTACGAGGGCTACGAGATCGCCGGCAAGGTCGACACTGTCCTGTCCCGCGGCGAGGTCATCGTGCGCGAGGGCGCCTACCACGGCTCGAAGGGGCGGGGCCAGTACCTGCCCCGCGGGCTCTCGAGCTACCTGGTGTGATGGCTATGCGAATCGTTCCACATTGGATCAACGGAGCCCAGGTGGAGGGCGCGGGCGACCGCCGCCTCCCGGTCTGGGACCCGGCCACCGGCGAGCAGCAGGCCGAGGTCGTCGCCGCGACCGGCGCGGAGGTGCGCGCCGCCGTCCAGGCTGCCCTCGACGCGCAGCCCGGCTGGCGGGCGGCCTCGCTGTCCCGCCGCGCCGAGGTGATGTTCCGCTTCCGCGATCTCGTCGACGCCAACCGCAAGGAGATCGCCACGCTGCTCTCCTCGGAGCACGGCAAGACCGTGGCCGACGCGGGCGGCGAGGTCGCCCGCGGGCTGGAAAACGCCGAGTTCGCCGCCGGCGCGCCGCACCTGCTCAAGGGCGGATACAGCGAGCAGGCGGCCACCGGCGTCGACGTGTACTCGATCCGCCAGCCGCTCGGCGTCGTCGCCGGCATCACGCCGTTCAACTTCCCGGCGATGGTGCCGATGTGGATGTTCTGCAACGCGCTGGTGGCCGGCAACACGTTCGTGCTCAAGCCGAGCGAGAAGGACCCGTCCGTCTCGCTGCTGCTGGCCGACCTGTTGCGCCGGGCCGGGCTGCCGGACGGCGCGTTCAACGTCGTGCAGGGCGACAAGAGCGCGGTCGACGCGCTGCTCGCCGACCCGGACGTCCAGGCGGTCTCGTTCGTCGGCTCGACACCCGTGGCGAAGGCGATCTACGAGGCGGGCACCCGGGCCGGCAAGCGGGTGCAGGCGCTCGGCGGTGCGAAGAACCACATGGTCGTGCTCCCCGACGCCGACGTCGGCGCGGCGGCCGACGCCGCCGTCTCGGCCGGCTTCGGCTCGGCGGGGGAGCGGTGCATGGCCGTCTCCGTCGTGGTCGCGGTCGGCGCGGCCGGCGACGCGCTCGTCCCCGCGATCGCCGACCGCCTCGGCAAGATCCGCGTCGGTCCGGCGTCCGACCCGGACTCGGAGATGGGGCCGCTGATCACGCGGGAACACCGCGACCGCGTCGCCTCCTACCTCGACACCGCGGGCGGCGACGTGGTGGTGGACGGGCGCTCCGTCTCGGAAGGTCCGGGCTTCTTCCTCGGCCCGTCCCTTGTGGACAACGTCGAGAAGGAAAGCGCCTACTACACCGACGAGATCTTCGGGCCGGTGCTGTCGGTGGTGCGGGTCGACACCTACGACGAGGCGCTCAAGCTCGTCAACGACAACCCGTACGGCAACGGCACGGCCATCTTCACCCGCGACGGCGGGGCGGCGCGCCGCTTCCAGTACGACGCCGTGTGCGGCATGGTCGGTGTCAACGTGCCCATCCCGGTGCCGGTGGCGTACTACAGCTTCGGCGGCTGGAAGGCCTCCCTCTTCGGCGACCTGCACATGTACGGCCCCGAGGGCTTGCAGTTCTA
The DNA here is from genome assembly GCF_052068095.1 of Phytohabitans sp. LJ34. Lineage (NCBI taxonomy): Bacteria > Bacillati > Actinomycetota > Actinomycetes > Micromonosporales > Micromonosporaceae > Phytohabitans > Phytohabitans sp. LJ34. The sequence continues at coordinate 77,855 of NZ_JBQHDG010000017.1, forward strand.
CACCCGCACCAAGGTGGTCACGTCGCGGTGGCCCGATCCGGCAACGTCCGAAGTGGACCTGGGCTTCCCGAAAGTGAGATAGCGTATGGACATCGGCGTCGTCTTCCAGTGCGACCCACCCGCGTCCACCGTGGTCGACCTCGCGGTGGAGGCGGAGGCGGCGGGGTTCAGTCACGTGTGGACGTTCGACTCGCACCTGCTGTGGCAGGAGCCGTTCGTCATCTACTCGCAGATCCTCGCGCGGACGTCCAATGTGGTCGTCGGCCCGATGGTGACCAACCCGGGCACCCGCGACTGGACCGTGACGGCGTCGCTGTTCGCCACGCTCAACGAGATGTACGGCGCCCGCACCATCTGCGGCATCGGCCGGGGCGACTCGGCGCTGCGCACGCTCGGCCTCCCGCCCAACAGCCTCAAGGAGCTGGGCGAGTGCGTGCACGTGATCCGCGAGCTGGTGGCCGGCCGCCCGGTGACCCTGCGCGGCAACGAGGTGCGGCTGCCGTGGGTCGAGCCCGGCACCGAGCTGCCGGTGTGGGTCGCCGCGTACGGGCCGAAGGCGCTCGCCCTGACCGGCGAGGTGGGCGACGGGTACATCCTCCAGCTCGCCGACCCGGACATCGCCGCCTGGATGATCCAGACGGTGCGGGGCGCGGCCGAGAAGGCGGGGCGCGACCCGGCGGCCATCAAGTTCTGCGTGGCCGCACCGGCCTACGTCGGCGACGACCTGGCCCACCAGCGCGAGCAGACCCGGTGGTTCGGCGGCATGGTCGGCAACCACGTCGCCGACATCGTCGCGCGCTACGGCACGAGTGGGGCGGTGCCGCAGGCCCTCACCGACTACATCGAGGGCCGCAAGGGATACGACTACGCGCAGCACGGCAAGGCCGGCAACACGCACACCGCGTTCGTGCCGGACGACATCGTCGACCGGTTCTGCGTGCTCGGGCCGGTGGAGTCGCACCTGACCAAGCTGCGGGCGCTGCGCGACCTGGGCGTCGACCAGTTCGCGGTGTACCTCCAGCACGACGACAAGGAGCACACCCTCGCCGCGTACGGCGAGCACATCATCCCCGCGCTGCGCGCCGAATCAGTGGCGGCATGAGCGCGGAGCGAAGCGGAGCGCACATGCTTCGCGGTCCGCAGGGGATGGTCGCGTGAAAAGGGCGCTCGCCACCGGGATCGGCGCGGTCGTCGTGGCGGTCCTGCTGTGGGAGGCGTACAAGTGGGTCGGCAGCGACGACGGCGCCACCGTCCTCGGCGTCCGGGTGCTGCCGCGGGCGGACGACGCGGCCATGCCGCACGTCCTCGACGTGCTGCGCCGCTTCGGCGAGCCGGAGCTGGCCGGTGGTGACCCGATAGCGCTCGTCGTGCTGAAGGCGTGCCTGTTCACGCTCCGCAGTGTCGCGGTCGGGTTTGGCGCCGGCGCGCTGATCGGGCTGCTGCTCGCGGTCGTGATGCAGCGCTTTCGGGTGGTCGAGCGCGGCCTGCTGCCCTACGTCATCCTCTCCCAGACCGTGCCGCTGATCGCGCTCGCGCCGGCGATCGCCGGGTGGGGCGGGAAGCTGTCGCTCGGCTCGTACCCGTGGCAGCCCTGGATGTCGGTGGCCACGATCGCCGCGTACCTGGCGTTCTTCCCGGTCGCCGTCGGCATGCTGCGCGGGCTCCAGTCGCCGCCCGCGGTGGCCGAGGAGCTGATGCACAGCTACGCCGCCGGGTGGTGGCACACGCTCGTCAAGCTGCGGCTCCCGGCGTCAACCCCCTATCTCTTCCCCGCGTTGCGGCTCGCGGGGGCCGCGGCCGTCGTCGGGGCCGTGGTGGGCGAGATCTCCACGGGTACCCGCGGCGGCATCGGCCGCCTCGTCATCGAGTACTCCCGGGAGGCGACCGCCGACCCGGCCAAGGTCTACACCGCGATGGTCGGCGCGGCGCTGCTCGGCCTGGCCGTGGCGGGGCTCGTGGGCGCCGCCGAGTTCGCACTCAACCGACGGAGGGCCGCATGACCGAGCGCTCGCGCGAGGGGACGGCCGGCTCAGCCGCCGCTGTGGAGCTGACCGGCGTCGGCAAGGTGTTCAACCCGGGCCGCGCCGACCAGGTCGTCGCGCTCACCGGCGTCGACCTGACCGTCGAGAGTGGGCAGTTCGTGTCGCTGATCGGCCCGTCCGGGTGCGGCAAGTCCACATTGCTGCGACTCGTCGCCGACCTTGTGCCGCCCACCGAGGGCACCGTGGTCGTCGCCGGCAAGCCGGCCCGGAAGGCGCGCCTGGACCAGGAGTACGGGATCGCGTTCCAGCAGGCCGGCCTCTTCGACTGGCGCACCGTGCAGCGCAACGTCGAGCTGCCCCTGGAGCTGCGCGGCGCCTCCCGCGCGGAGCGCCGCGAGCGGGCCCGGGAGATGCTCGACCTGGTCGGGCTCGGCGACTTCGCCGGCCACTACCCGCCGCAGCTGTCCGGCGGGATGCAGCAGCGGGTGGCGATCGCGCGGGCCCTGGCGGTACACCCGCCGCTGCTGCTGATGGACGAGCCGTTCGGCGCGCTCGACGAGATGACCCGCGAGCGGCTCCAGGACGAGCTGCTGCGGATCTGCGCGCGCACCGGCACCAGCACGATCTTCGTCACCCACTCGATCCCCGAGGCGGTGTACCTCTCCAACCGGGTCGTCGTCATGTCCCCGCGCCCCGGCCGGATCACCGACACCGTCGAGATCGACCTGGGTCCGCGCTCCGACGCGACCCGGCAGTCGGCCGGCTTCTTCGCGGGCATCACGAAGGTCCGCAAGGCGCTGCGCGGTGCGCCCGCGGAGGTGTCGGCCTAGTGACCGCGACCGTCGACCCGATCGCCGCGACCGACCCGACGGCGCCGATCACGCTTGGCCGCCGGCGGCGCCGCCGCGGGCTGTCCGGTCTGGTCCGCGGCCTGCTGCCGCCGCTGGTCGTCGGCGTCGGCGGGCTCGCGCTGTGGGAGCTGATCGTCAAGGCGGGGCGGGTCGCGCCGTTCATCCTGCCGGCGCCGAGCGCGATCTGGGAGCAGTTCTGGCTCAGCCGCGAGGTGATCTGGAAGACCGGCCTGGCCAGCGGCACCAACGCGCTGGTCGGCCTGGTCGCCGGCGCGGTGCTCGGCATCCTCGCGGCGATGGCCGCCAGCCGCTTCCGGCTGCTCGGCGAGGCGTCGATACCGGTCGCCGCGGCGCTCAACGCGCTGCCGATCATCGCGCTCGCGCCGATCCTCAACAACATGTTCGAGTCGACCAGCAGCATCCCGCGCCGCGTGGTCGTCGCGATCGTGGTGTTCTTCCCGGTCTTCGTCAACACGCTGCGCGGGCTGCGCCAGGTCGACCCCACCCACCGGGAGCTGATGGACAGCTACGCCGCCGGCGGCTGGACGTTCACCCGGCTGGTGCGGCTGCCCGGCGCCCTCCCGTTCGTGTTCACCGGTCTGCGCCAGGCGTCCTCCCTGGCCGTGATCGCGGCGGTGGTCGCGGAGTACTTCGGCGGTCTACAGGACGGCCTCGGCTCCCGGATCACCTCGGCGGCGGCGAACACCGCGTACCCGCGCGCCTGGGCCTTCGTGGTCGGCGCGTGCGTGCTCGGCCTCGTGTTCTACGCCGCCGCGCTCGCCCTGGAGCGGATCGCCACGCCGTGGCGCCGTTCCGGATAACCAAACCCCTTGGAGGATGCGATGAGAAGGTTGATTGGCGGCGCGCTCGCGGGTGTCCTCGCGCTCGCCGCGTGTGGCACCGCGGACGAGTCGGGAACCCCGAGCGGTGACGCCACCGGCGGCACCAAGACGGTCAAGCTCCAGCTCCAGTGGTTCGTGCAGGCCCAGTTCGCCGGGTACATCGCCGCGGTCGACAAGGGCTTCTACAAGGAGCAGGGCCTCGACGTGCAGATCCTGGAGGGCGGCGTCGACATCGTGCCGCAGACGGTGCTCGCGCAGGGGCAGGCCGACTTCGCGGTCGCGTGGGTGCCGAAGGCGCTCGCCTCGCGCGAGCAGGGCGCCCAGATCACCGAGATCGCCCAGGTCTTCCAGCGCTCCGGCACCTACCAGGTGTCGTTCGCGGACAGCAACATCAAGGCGCCGGCCGACCTCAAGGGCAAGAAGGTGGGCAACTGGGGCTTCGGCAACGAGTTCGAGCTGTTCGCCGGGATGACCAAAGCCGGACTCGACCCGGGCAAGGACGTCACGCTGGTGCAGCAGCAGTTCGACATGCAGGCCCTGCTGCGGCGGGACATCGACGCGGCGCAGGCGATGAGCTACAACGAGTACGCGCAGCTGCTCGAGGCGAAGAACCCGAAGACCGGTCAGCTGTACCAGCCCGCCGACTTCACGGTGCTCAACTGGAACGACGTCGGCACCGCCATGCTCCAGGACGCGGTGTGGGCCAGCAGCGAGAAGCTGAACGACAGCGCGTTCCAGGACACGGCGACGAAGTTCCTGACCGGCTCGTTCAAGGGCTGGGCGTACTGCCGGGACAACGCCGAAGAGTGCCGTGACCTGGTGGTCAAGCGCGGCTCGAAGCTCGGCGCCAGTCACCAGCTGTGGCAGATGAACGAGGTCAACAAGCTCGTCTGGCCCTCGCCGGCCGGCGTCGGCATGCTCGACGAGAACCAGTGGAAGCAGACCGTCGACCTGTCGCTGACCACGAAGAACCAGGACGGCCAGACGGTCATCACCAAGCAGCCGGAGGGCACGGCCTACACCAACGACTACGTCCAGAAGGCGCTGAACGCGCTCATGGCGCAGGGCGTCGACGTGAAGGGTACGTCCTTCGCGCCGAAGACGGTCGAGCTCGAGGAAGGCGGCGCGTAGAAGAGATTCGCGCCATCCCTACTAGACCGATGGGGTTTATAGGGTAGGGTATGGGCCATGACGTTGTTTCCGGACTTGCTCGCCGCGACGCGGCGGTGGGCGTCGGACCCCGACTCGTGGCCCATCCAGCCCCAGTACGACCCGGACGAGCGGTGGTACGCGCGGATCGCGGCGACCCGTGAGCACGAGGTCTGGCTCCTGACCTGGCTGCCCGGCCAGGAGACCGACTGGCACGACCACGGCGGCTCGGCCGGCGCGTTCACGGTGGTGTCCGGCGCCCTTGTCGAGCGGACGGTCAGCGGCGGGCGGGTGCGCCACCTGGACCTGCCCGCCGGCGCCGGCCGCCGCTTCGGGGCGCACCACGTGCACGGCGTCGCCAACCGGGGCGCCGTGCCGGCGATCAGCATCCACGCGTACGCGCCGGCGCTGCGGTCGATGACCCGCTACCGCCTGCTGGACGGCAAGCTCCGCGTGGCCGAGGTCGAGCGGGCGGGGGTCTCGTGGTGAGCCCGAGGAGTGAGCGTCGGCGGCCCGAAGCCGCCGACGGCGGCCCGCTCGCGAGCCCCGCGGTCGCGAACGAAAGGTGGGCACGGTGAGGACGGCACTGGCGTGTCCGGGCCACACGGGGGCTCCGGCCGGTTCGCGGGGGATCGACGAGATCCTGGCCGAGGCGCGGGCCAGGCTGCGCCGGCTGGAGCCCGAGGAGGCGCACCTCGCGTACCGCCGCGGCGCGCCCCTCGTCGACATCCGCCCGGCCGCCCAGCGCGCCGCCAACGGCGAGATCCCCGGCGCGCTGATCGTCGAGCGCAACGTCCTGGAGTGGCGCTTCGACCCGCGCAGCGCCGCGAAGCTTCCGATCGCCGGCCGGTACGACCTGCCCGTGATCGTCTTCTGCCAGGAGGGCTACACGTCCTCCCTCGCGGCCGCGGCCCTTCAGGACCTCGGGCTGCACCGCGCCACCGACGTCGCGGGCGGCTTCGCCGCCTGGCGCCTGGCCGGCCTGCCCGCCTTCGGCCCCGCCGACGTCTACGCGTATCTCGAGGCCACGGGTGACCCCCGCTTACGGCCGGCGACCTGAGGAGACTTCCCGATGACCGTGACCGCCATCCCGCAGCGCCGGCATCCCCAGCAGCTCACCGGGCCGGGCCGCGCGCCGAGACGCCCGGCGGGCGCTCCCTCGTCCCCGGCGCTGACCGTGACGTTCACGGTGCCGCTGGTCGGCGAGTCGATGAGCCCGCAGGCGTTCCGCCTGCTTGAGGTGGTCCGCGACCTGGTCGAGCGCGGCGAGGGCACGGTGACGATCACGCCGACCCCGGTGCCCCCGGCGCCACTCGCGCTGCCCATGGCGATGGAGGTGGCCGGCGCGCCCGGCCACCTCCACGTCTCCCGCGACTCCCGCACGGTCCGGCTCGGTGGCACGCCGCTCGAGCTGACCCGCCTGGAGTTCGACCTGCTGGTCTTCTTGGCCGAAAACCCGCGCCGCGTCTTCACCCGGCTCCAGCTGCTCGGCGCCGTCTGGGGCTACGAACACGCGGTGGCCCGCACGGTCGACGTCCACGTCCGCCGCCTGCGCGCCAAGGTCGGCGAAAAGATCCCTCTGATCACCACGGTCTACGGCGTCGGCTACCGCCTCTCCGACGACGCCCACGTGTCCCTGGCCGACGCCTAACCCCTCCCCGAGTCGATCAGGGACTTGGTGGGCGGGTCGCCCGGCGCGCCACGCCACCAACTCCCTGATCGACATTGCGTGAGCTAATGCTTGACGTCGACCACCAGGCGCGTGGGGTTCGTGAGGAGCATCACGCGGAAGCCGGTGCGCTTGCTGGTGTCGGCGAAGACGGCGACCGTGCCGTTCTCGTGGGCCACGATGGACACGGCGCGCAGCCGGGTTAGTCCGACGTGGATCTGGCGGGGGCCGGCGATCTGGGCCGGTGCCGTCGTCAGGGGCACCAGTCCGATGTAGACCCTGGTCGGGTTGGGCACGGTGTAGGCGACGTTGATCAGCGGAAACCGTGCGGTGCGCAGGTCGACCACGAGCCGGTCGTAGCCGGGGTGCGCGCCGGTGCGGACGCCGCCGATCGACACGATGTCGGGCAGCGGAGGCGCGCCGCCCTGGAAGCGGGCCGTGCCGAACGGCTGGGTCGGCTGGTGCGCCACGTCGACGGCGATCCGCGGCGGGTTGGACAGGCGCAGGACGCGGAAGCCGACCCGGTCGGCCAGCCCCAGGCCGGCGACGATGTGGCCCTCGAACGCGCCGCCGAACTTCACCTGCCGCAGGGTCGGGTAGCCGGGGTTGACCACCTTGTTCATGTTCACGGTGGTCGAGGGGACGCCGGTGAATGCGATGCGCAGGTCGGCCGGGCCGTCCAGCGGGATCGGGTGGCCGCTGGCGACGCCTTCCAGCGGGGCGTACTCGACGCGGTAGGCGGGCGTGCCGCCGGCGAAGTCGAACACCACCCGGTCGTACCGGTCGTGCCGCCCGTGCCGCACCCCGGTGAGCACCGGTCTGTCCGGCGGGGCCGTGGCCGTGCCCACGACGGGCGCGGTCCGGGTGGGCGCGGGCAGGTCGGCGGTGCCGGCGGCCGCCCCGGTCGCCACGAGCAGCGGTGTGGCGAGGGCCACCACCGCGAGTGGGTACTTGATCCACATATCGTCCTCCCTGGGGTTGTGATGGGAGGCAGACGCGGCAGGGGGGCGGCCGGTTTACCGCCGGCGTGCGGCACCATTGAGCGGGAGTCGCGAGGCTACGGCCTTGCGCACGACGGCGGACGAGCGCCGAGCGACGGAGCGGAGCAGGCAGGGTGGGTATGGATCGTCCGACCTTCGTGTACGACGGTGACTGCGCCTTCTGCACCACGTGCGCGGAGTTCGCCAAGCGGCGCGTGTCCACGGCGGCGCGGATCGTGCCGTGGCAGTTCACCGACCTCGACGCGCTCGGGCTGACCGAGGCCCAGTGCGCGGAGGCGGTGCAATGGGTCGACCCGGCCACCGGCGCCACCGCCGCCGGCCCGGACGCGATCGCGCTGCTGCTGCGCTCCAGCCGGCCCTGGTGGCGGGCCACCGGCGCGGTGCTCCGCGTGCCGCCGGTGCGCGCGCTGGCCTGGCCGGTGTACCGCTGGGTGGCCCGCAACCGCCACCGCATGCCGGGCGGCACGCCCGCCTGCGCCGTCCCGCGGCGGTCAGGTCTGGGCGACTCGCGCCCGAGCGCGTAGCCACTCGATCGGGCGCACCTTCTCCAGCGGCAGAAACGACGTCATCGCCACCAGGTGCGGGGCGAACGAGATGGTGATCGCCGCGTACGTGAACAGGTGGAACGAGTAGAAGAACCCGATCCCGGCGTACCGCCAGCGGCCGCGCAGCGCGAAGATGAGCGGGCTGGCCAGCTCGAACGCCACGATGCCGATCTGCGCCGCGATCAGCAGGTAGGGCACCTGGGCGATCAGGTCGGCGAAGTCGGTGCCCCGGCGGATGATCGCGCGGGCCAGCACCGAGCTCCACAGCCAGTCGACGCCGCCGAAGCGGAGCTTGGCGAACGCGGCCAGGAAGTACGTGCACACCACCGCGATCTGGGTGACCCGCAGCGCCCACCCGCCGGCCTCGGTCGGCGTGGCGTCGCCGTGGCGGGCCCGCCCCACGGTGGGCAGCACCGCGAGCGCCACGAGGAAGCCGAACCGGTCGTGGTCCACCTTCCCGTAGCTCATCGCGATGACCATCCACTCGAAGTAGAGCGCGAAGACGGTCCAGCCCAGCGCGCGCGGGGCGCGGCCGGTCGCGGCGGCCAGGCTCGTCACGACCAGGAGCCAGAAGATCCCGTGGACGAGCAGGGGAGTGGGAGTGGGCAGCGGCAGCAGGCGACCGACGAGCAGCGGCTGGTAGAGGTCGCCGGGCACGTCGGCGTGGGTGCGCACCCAGGGTGTGACGACGGTGATGTCGGCGACGACGAAGAGGTAGACGAGCGTGCGGAACGCCGCGATCCGCCCGCGTGGCACGGGCTCGAAGAGCCACCGCTTCACAGCCGCCACGACGCCACCACCTTGTCGGTGTGGGTGCGGGTGGGGCGGCTGTCGCGCACGCCCTCGTACCGGATCACGATGCGCACCTCGACGAGCGCGGGTGCGTCCGGGTTGCGGGCCACGTAGGCGTCGGCGACCTGCCGCAGGCGGGACGGATCGCCCTGGTACGCCGCCATCTGCCCCTCGATCTCGGCCCGCCGGATGCCGGTGCTCCGCTCGGTGAGCGACACGACCGCGCCGGTGGTGTCGACGCCCTCCACGCGGGTGTCCGGGGCCGGCTCGTCGGCGCCGGGTGCCGTCGAGTACATCCGGAAGGGGCCGAACGGGAAGTCGTCGTCGACGCCCGACAGGGTGCCGGCCAGCAGCAGCACGCCGGCGGCCACGGTGGCCAGCAGGCGCGCGGCGCGCCCACGGGTCGTCAGCGTGTCCACAGCACGGTGACGATACCCGACCGATTGTCACTGAGCGTCCGTGGCCCTTTCACCGCGCAATCGCGAAAGCCAGCGAGAGATATCGATTCCTGCAAAGGTTGTCGATTGTCACATTTCTGCAACGCCCACGCCTATTGACCGGGGACCGGGCGTACCGGGACCATCGTGACATGCGGTCTGTTGGGGATACTCGTGTGCCTTCTGCGATCCTATTCGTCCTACCTTACGCGTGGGTCTCTCCCTGGTCGGAAACCGTTTGACGGGTGGAATGTTGCCGGAAATTCCTCCGGCGGCACCGCTGTAAAGAACTCGAGTTTCCTGGGGATTCGTCTCGCGTACTTAACGCCGGCCCAATTCGCGTGCCGGACGCGGGCGATATCCGATCGTTGAGGAGGACCCATGTCGGTCGTCGCCACATCCACGCGCACCGGCTGGCACATGTCGCAGCCACCGGGCCCCGGCAGAGCGCCCGGCGGACGCCGCCCAGCCGGCGGCTCGCCCACACTCACTGTGACGTTTTCGATCCCACTCGCCAGCGACGACGGGCTCACCCCACAGGCCTTCCGTCTCCTCGAGGTGGCACGCGAGCTCGTCGAGCGCGGTGAGGGCACCGTGAGCCTCTCGCCGCCACCCACGGAGCCCGCCCTGGGCGACGACGGCGACGAGCCGATTCCGAGCGTCACCGGGCCGGCCGGCGAGGGCACCTTGCGCGTGCTGGCCGCCTCCCGCACGGTGCTGCTCGGCGACGAGACGCTGCGGCTCACCCGGCTCGAGTTCGACCTGCTGCTCTTCCTGGCGGAAAACCCGCGCCGCGTGTTCAGCCGCCTCCAGCTGCTGACCGGCGTCTGGGGGTACGAGCACGCCGGCGCGCGCACCGTCGACGTGCACATCCGCCGCCTCCGCTCCAAGATCGGCATGCACGTGCCGCTGGTCACGACGGTGTACGGGGTGGGCTACCGCCTCGCCGACGACGCCCACGTGATCGTGGAGCGCGACGCCTGATAAAGCTGGTGGGATGCGCGTGCGTCCCATCGCTCCTGACCTGCTGGTCGACGAGCTGGCCGACCGGCTCGCCGCCGACCGCCCCGGGCAGTGGCTCCGGGTCGCGGTCGACGGGCCGCCGCCGGCGACCCCGGAGATCCTCGCCGCCGCGCTGGTCGACCCGCTCCGCGCCCGCGGGCGGGCCGCCGTCCACATCCCGGCCGGCGGCTTCCTGCGGCCGGCGTCGCTGCGTCTCGAGTTCGGGCGGGACAACCCGGACGCCTTCTACACCGCCTGGCTCGACGAAGACGGGCTGCGCCGCGAGGTGCTCGACCCGCTCGCGCCCGGCGGCACGGGCGAGGTGCTGCCCAGCCTCTGGGATCCGGCGACCGACCGCGCCACCCGCGCGCCCTACCTGAGCGTCCCGCCCGCCGCCGTCGTGCTGGTGAGCGGCCAGCTGCTGCTCGGCGGCGGCCTCCCGTTCGACGTGGCGCTGCACCTGGTCGTGTCGCCCGCCGCGCTCGACCGGCGGATGCCGGCCGACCTGCGGTGGACGCTGCCCGCCTACGCCCGCTACGCCGACGAGGTAGCCCCGGCCTCCTTCGCCGACGTGGTCGTGCGCGTGGACGACCCACGGCATCCCGCGCTGGTGCTGCCAAGATCCGATCCGAGGAGCGGAGCGACGAGGCCGGATCGCGGCGGCACCTGGGCGGCCAGCGAGCGAAGCGAGCGCGGTTAGCACAGCGCTGGTGCAGACTGGGTGACGTGGGTGAGATCAAGGTAGGCACCGCCTCCTGGACCGACCGCACGCTGCTCGAATCGGGGTGGTACCCGGCGAGCGCCGACACGCCGGAAAAGCGCCTCGCCTTCTACGCCGAGAAGTATCCGCTGGTCGAGGTCGACGCCACCTACTACTCGCCGCCGGCCGAGCAGACCGCCGCGCTGTGGGCGGCCCGCACCCCGCCCGGCTTCACGTTCAACATCAAGGCGTTCAGCCTGCTCACCGGCCACCCCACCAAGGTCTCGGCGATCTACAAGGACATCCGGCCGGAGACCGAGAAGAAGAGCATCTACCCCGGCGACCTCGAACCAGCCGCGTACGAGCAGGTGTGGGAGCGGTTCCTCTCCGCCCTCCAGCCGTTGGTCGACGCCGGCAAGCTCGGCGCGTTGTTGTTTCAATTTCCGCCCTGGTTCACCATCCGCCGGTCCAACAAGCAGTACCTGCTGGAGGTGCAGCGCCGGGTGCGGCCGTTACGCGCCGTGTACGAGTTCCGCCACGCCTCCTGGTTCGACGGCGGAAACCGCGACGAGACGCTGGAGTTCCTGCGCAAGCACAAGCTGCCGTACGTCTCGGTCGACATGCCGCAGGGGCACAAGTCGTCGGTGCCGCCGGTCCTCGCCGCGACGGCCGACCTGGCGGTGGTGCGTTTCCACGGGCACAGCGAAAAGTGGACGAGCAAGGACATCCACGAGAAGTTCGGCTACCTCTACAGCGACCGCGAGCTGAAAGAGTGGGCGCCGAAACTGAAGAAGCTGGCCAGCGAGACGGCACAGACGCACGTTCTGACCAACAACTGCTACCGCGACTACGCGCAGCGGAACGCGAGCCAGCTCGTCGAGCTGCTGGGGGAGTAGCGTGATACCCCCTCCCGGGGTCGGTTAGGCGACTGCGGAAGGGAGTGCCGTCCCAGAAACTGTCCTGGTCGTCGAGGACGCCAAGGAGGTAGCTGATGGGGTGGAGGCTCAATCCGGCTCTGACCGCGTTTCGGGTGGCCGTCGACGCCCGCTACCCGCACCGCGACACCAAGTCGGACGGCACGATCGGCGACAAGGCCCACCAGACCCGCAAGTCCGACCACAACCCCGACAAAGACGGTTCGGTCGACGCGTGGGACATGGACGTCGAGCTCAACGGCCGCGGCAAGCCGTACGCGGAGGACGTCGAGCACCTCAAGCGCGTCTTCCAGGCGCACGAGGCGTCCCGCTACTGGATCCACGACGACCAGATCGCCGAACGCGCCAACGACTGGCGCCGCCGGCCGTACAAGCCGGACGACCCCGACCGCAACAAGCACATCAAGCACGTCCACTGGAACACGCGCCAGTCGATGGAGCGTTCGAAGGCGCTCTGGCGCGTCGGCGACGACGAAGACCTCGACACCGAGCAGGCGAAGCTGCTGCTGGACGTGCAGTTCCTGCTGTGCCGCGCGGTGCCCAACCCGGCCGGCAAGGGCCGCGTGCCGCTGCACGTGTGGGCCGGCTGGCTGACCGGCGCGGTCAAGTCGCTGGCCATCGCCACCGCCGGCGCCGACGAGGCCACCAAGGCGCAGCTGCGCCGCGACCTCGACGACCTGGACGCCCAGGTGCGGCCGTCCAGCGACGACGCCATCGAGGCGGTCCGCGCCGCCGACGACCTGGAAGACATCGTCCGCCGCCTCCGCGAGGTGCTCGGCGACCAGACCACCGCCGTCGGCACCCACCTGCTCAACGGCTTCTGAAAGGACGAAAGGGTGACCCCCGACCAGGCAAAGCTGCTCAAGGACTCACACTTCGTGCTGGCCCGCGGAGTGCCCAACCCGGCCGGCAAGGGCCGCGTGCCGCTGCACGTGTGGGCCGGCTGGATGACCGGCGCGGTCAAGGCGCTGGCCACCGCGGTGTCGCGTGTGGACGAGGCGACGAAGGCGCAGCTCAAGGCCGACCTGGACAAGCTACAGGCCCAGCTGGCCGGCGCCGCCGACGCCGACCCGGGCGACTCGGCCATCGAGATCGCCGCCCGCCTCCGCGTCGAGCTCGGCGACAAGGCCGCCGAGGTGGGGGCGCTGCTCGTCGCCCGCGACTGACGTTCTCCAGGCGGACTTCCCGGGTCCGCGTCACTCGTGGACGCGGATCCGGGTCAAGGGGTGCGGGTCGTGGGGAGCTCGCGGCGGCGGGCGAGTGTCGCGAACGTCGAGGCGTCGGCGACGGCGGCGCAGCCGGGGTCGTTGTTGAAGTAGACGTACGTGTCGACCGACGGGTCGACGCGGTCCAGCCACGACCGCAGCGCCGCCCGCCCGTAGTGCGGCCAGGGGCGGGCGCGGCCCTCGTGCATGCGCAGGTAGCCGAAGTCGGCCGTGTGCCACAGCGGCGTGACCGGGCGGCCCTTGCGGTCGGCCCAGCACAGGGCCGCGTTGTGTCCTTTGAGGACGGACTCGGTCTCGGGCGTCCACCACGACGCGTGCCGCGGTTCGACCGCCACGCGCACGTCGCGCGGGAAGAGGGCCAGCGTCGCGTCCAGCGTGTCCGGGTCGGCGCGCAAGGTGGGCGGCAGCTGGAGGAGCACCGGCCCGAGGCGGTCGCCGAGCGCCGTCGCGCGTTCGAGAAACCGGGCGACCGGCTCCTCGGGGTCGCGCAGGCGCTTGACGTGGGTGAGGTAGCGGCTGACCTTCACCGCGACGCAGAAGTCGTCCGGTGTGCGGGCCCGCCACTTGGCGAACGTGTCGCGTTCGGGCAGCCGGTAGAACGCGTTGTTGACCTCGACGGTGGCGAAGTGCTCGGCGTAGTGCTCCAGCCAGAGCCGCTGCGGCAGCCCTTCGGGGTAGAAGGGGCCGCGCCAGTCCCGGTACTGCCAGCCGGACGTGCCCACGTGGATCACGCCTGCTCAGTACCCGCTCCGCCCCGTGATCAAAAGCTGCCACGAGCCGCGGCTGAGCGGTCTTTCACCACGGCGGACATGAGGAGTCAGGAATCCGCGCGCACCTAGCCACGGCCGGGGCCGTAAGGACCCGGCGCAGCCGCCGGGGTGAGCGTGACCAGCGGCGGACGGGTGAGGCCGCGGGAGCAACGGCATGGACCACGGCGGGCATCGCGGTAGCTCAAATCTCAATAGGGGGTCGAAGCCACCCCGACTCCGGAAGGTCTCTAGTGGAGGGTGACCTCCGTGGTGAGCTGGCGGTCGGTGCCGACCTCGCGCTCGGCGCCGACGAGGCGGAGCGCGACGGTGTGGGCCACGTCGGTGCTGGAGCGGGAGAGGCGCAGCTCCAGCGCGCCCGGCTCGACGACCCGCGTGCCGGCCAGCCCGGTGAACGCGGACAGGTCGGCGTGCACCCGGAAGTCGACGCGGCGGGACTGGCCCGGTGCGAGCGCCACCCGCGCGTACCCGATCAAACGGACCACCGGGCGGGTGACCTGCGCGACCGGGTCGTGGAGGTAGAGCTGGACCACGTCGGCGCCGGGGCGGTCACCGATGTTGTGCACGGTCATCGAGACGGTGACCGCGCCCTCGGTCGGCACCTCGACCGGGTGGTCGGGGTCGTGCGGGGCGCCGTCGACGCGGACCCCGTCCCAGGCGAAGGCGGTGTAGGACAGGCCGTGCCCGAACGGGTACAGCGGCGTCGGGTCGACCGACGTGACCGAGGAGGCGTGCGCGAGCGGCGGGCCGAGGTAGGTGGTGGGGCCGCCGGCGGGTCGGCGGGGGACGCTGACCGGGAGGCGGCCGGACGGGCAGACCCGGCCGGACAGGACGCCGGCGACCGCGGGGCCGCCCTCCTCGCCGGGGAAGAACGCCTGCACGGTGGCGGCGAGCCGGTCGGCGTAGGCGCCCAGCGCGTACGGGCGGCCGGTCAGCAGCACCGCGACCACCGGCTTTCCGGTGTCGAGCAGCGCCTCCAGCAGGGCGCCCTGCGCCCCGGGCAGGTCGAGGCTCTCCACGTCGCAGCCCTCGCCGGAGGTGCAGGAGTCGCCGAAGATGCCCGCGCGGTCGCCGACCACGGCGACCACCACGTCCGCGGCCTGCGCGGCCGCCACGGCCGCGGCGAAACCCGCGGTGTCGGAGCCGTTGACCTCGCAGCCGGGCACGTGGGTGACGGTCGCGCCGGGCAGCTCGGCGCGGAGCGACTCCAGCGGACTGGGGATCGCCACGCCGGTCGGCAGCTGCGGGTGGTGGATGCCCACGTGCGCCGGGAACGTGTAGCAGCCGAGCATCCCGGTCGAGCCCTCGGCGAGCGGGCCGACCATGGCGATCCGGGCGTCCGGGCGGAGCGGGAGGGCGCCGCCGTCGTTGGCGAGCAGCACCACCGACTCCTCGGCGACCTCGCGGGCGAGGGCCCGGCCGGCCGGCGGGTCGAGGTCGATCAGGCCGTCGATCGGCGCGTCGCCGGCGGCCTCGACCTCGGCGGGGAACGGCTGCCAGTCGCTGTCGAGCAGGCCCAGCTCGAGCTTCTGCCGGAGCACGCGGGCGGCGGCCCGGTCGACGAGCGCCTCGGAGACCTTTCCTTCGCGTACCGCTTCGACGAACGCCGGGCCGAAGCACCGTACCGCCGGAAGCTCGACGTCGACCCCGGCGGCGAGCGCGACCGCGGCGGCCTGGACCGGCCCGTCGGCCAGGCCGTGGTGCAGCTCCAGGAAGGACACGCCGAAGTAGTCGGCGACCACGGTGCCGGTGAAGCCCCACTCGTCGCGGAGCAGGCCGGTCAGCAGCTTGGCGCTCGCCGCGGGCGGCAGGCCGTCGATCTCCGTGTACGCGTGCATCACCGACCGGGCGCCGCCGTCGCGCAACGCCATCTCGAACGGGAACAGCAGCACGTCGGCGAGCTCGCGCGGACCCATGTGCACGGGCCCGAAGTTTCGCCCGGCGCGGGAAGCGGAGTATCCGACGAAGTGCTTGAGCGTGGCCACCACGCCGGCCGACTCCAGCCCGCGCACGTACCCGGTGGCGAGCGTCGCGACGAGGTACGGGTCTTCGCCGAGGGTCTCCTCGGTGCGGCCCCACCGGGGGTCGCGGGTGACGTCGAGCACCGGGGCGAGGCCCTGGTGCACGCCGAGGCGGCGCATGTCGGCGCCGATCCGGGCGGCCATCCGCTCGACCAGCGCGGGGTCGAACGTCGCGCCCCAGGCCAGCGGCGTCGGGTAGACGGTGGCGCCCCAGGTCATCACGCCGGTGAGGCACTCCTCGTGGGCGACGGCCGGGATCCCGAACCGGCCGGCGGCCACGATCTCGCCCTGCACGCGAGCCAGCGCCCGGGCGCCCTGCGCCGGGTCGATCGGCGCGGTGCCGAACGGGCGGGAAAGCTGCCCCAGGCCGGTGCGGATCAGCCCGGTCCAGTCGAGCGTGTCGCCGACCAGCTCGTGCTGCTGCGGCGCCATGTCGTCGGGCGTGGCGTTCGCGCCGAGCCAGACGCCGTACAGCTGGGCGACCTTCTCCTCGAGCGTGAGCCGGCCCAGCAGGTCGGTGACCCGCTTGTCCGCCGGGAGGCTCGGGTCCTGCCAGGGCTCGGGGATGGTCACCGCGTCCGGCGCCGCGGCGCTCCGATCACTCATGGAGGAGTGTCTCCTGTCGTCTGCATCGCGTTGTTTCGGGCATGTTCCGGTATCCGCCTGCGCCTCCGATGCCGGGCTTCCGGGCCGCTCGGATCATCTTCCGGGATGTTTCCGGAACATCTTTCGGGCGTTTGGCGGTCTAGGTTGCCTTACGGTAACGCTTGTATCCGCCCAGCGATAGGGCTTGACCGCTAGTTCACGTCGTCGTAGCGTGCGCCACATCACCTTGAATTATCGGGCCGACGCCGAAAACTTCCGGGCACCTGGCGTCGGCTCCGCGACTGGCCTATCGGACCCACCACGGCCGCGAGCGAGCCGTTACGCTCCGGCCCACCCGAAGGGATGGCACATGACGACCCCCTCATACTTCTCGCGCCGATCGGTCCTGGGCCTCGCCGGCCTGGGCGCCGGCGCGGCGCTGCTCGGCGGCTGTGGCGACGACGGCTCCGGCGACTCCGGCAACAGCGGGGGCGGATCGGCCACGATCGACTGGTGGCACATCTCCAACGTCGACCCGATGCTGACCACGTGGGCCAACCTGGCCAAGGACTTCCAGACCGCCAACTCGGGCGTGGAGATCAAGATCACCCCGTTGGAAAACGAGGCCTTCAAGGCGAAGCTGACCACCGTCACCCAGGCGGGCACCCCGCCGGACATCTTCCACTCGTGGGGCGGCGGCGTGCTCAAGCAGCAGGTCGAGGCGGGTCTGGTCAAGGAGATCGACCTCGGTGACGCGGCCGCCAACATCAACAAGAACGGCCTGGACATCTACAAGGTCGACGGCAAGCAGTACGGCGTTCCGTTCGACCTCGGCATGGTCGGCTTCTGGTACAACAAGGAGCTCTTCGACAAGGCCAAGATCGCGGCGCCGCCGGCCACCTGGGGCGAGTTCATCGACGCGGTCGGCAAGCTGAAGACCGCCGGTGTCACGCCGATCGCCCTGGCCGGCTCGGAGAGCTGGACCGCCCACTTCTACTGGGCCTACCTGGCGATCCGCGTCGCCGGCGTCGACGGGCTCGCCGCGGCGGCCGCGGACGGCTCGTTCGACCAGCCCGACTTCGTGGCCGCGGGCGCCCGGTTCAAGGAGCTCATCGACCTCGACCCGTTCCAGAAGGGCTTCCTCGGCGCCAAGTACTCGGCGACCGACGGCCAGGCTGCCATCATGGGCAACGGCCAGGCGGCGATGGAGCTGATGGGGCAGTGGGCCCCGACGACCGAAGCGGCGTACTCCACCACGAAGAAGGGCATCGGCGAAAAGCTGGGCTTCTTCCCGTTCCCGGCGGTCGACGGCGGCAAGGGCTCGCTCGAAGACGCGTTCGGCGGCGGCAACGGCTTCGCGCTCGGCAAGGACGCGCCGCCGCAGGCGACCGAGTTCATCAAGTTCCTGCTCTCGGCCGACAGCCAGCGCAAGGGTGCGTCGAGCGACTCGATCCTGCCGGTGACCGCGGGCGCCGAAGACGCGCTCAAGGACGCCAACCTCAAGTCGGTGCACGCGGCCATCGCCAAGGCGCCCAAGTTCCAGCTCTACCTCGACCAGGCTTACGCGCCGGCGGTCGGCACGCAGGTCAACGACAGCGTCGCCGAGCTGGTGGCCAAGAAGGCCACGCCGGAGAAGGTCGCGCAGGACATCGCCAAGGTCGCGAAAAACCAGTAGCCGCTTTGAAAACGACGACGCAGGGGCCGGAAGGACGGCTTCCGGCCCCCTCTTCCCACCGGACCGCCACCCGCGCCGAGGCCCGCCGGGGGCTCGCCCCCGACCAGCTTCGGCCGCGGGTGGATGGTTCGCTGCGCCGACGCCGCCGCCTCGACAAACTGACCGTCGCGCTGTTTCTCGCCCCCGCGCTGGCGATCTTCGCGGTGCTGGTGGTCGGGCCGATCGCGCTCGCGATCTACACCAGCCTCTTCAAGTGGAACGGGTTCGGCGGGCTGCCGGAAAACTTCGTCGGCCTCGACAACTTCCGCCGGCTGATCGAGGACGACATCTTCATCGGCGACCTCAAGCGCGGCCTGATCCTGGTGCTGCTCTCGGTCTTCGTGCAGCTGCCGGTCGCGCTCGGCCTCGCGCTGCTGCTCAACCAGCCGCTGCGCGGGCGGGCCTTCTACCGCCTGGTGTTCTTCGCGCCGTACGTGCTCTCCGAGGTCATCACGGCCGTCCTGTTCACGATGGTCTTCTCGCCCAACCAGGGCCTGACCAACCAGCTGATGTCCGCGATCGGCCTGGAAGGCCTCCAGCAGGAGTGGCTGGCCGACACCTCGACCGTGCTGTACGCGCTGTTCTTCGTGATCAGCTGGAAGTACTTCGGCCTGCACATGATCCTGTACCTGGCGGGGCGGCAGGGCATCCCGAAGGAGCTGACCGAGGCGGCGGTCACCGACGGCGCGGGGAGCTGGCAGGTGTTCCGCCACGTGACGCTGCCGCTGCTCGGCCCGACGATCCGGATCAGCATCTTCCTGTCGATCATCGGTGCGATCCAGCTCTTCGACATGGTGTGGGTGCTCACCGGCGGCGGCCCGATCCACGCCTCGGAGACCATGGCGGTCACGATGTTCCAGTACGGCTTCCGCCGCTCCGAGGTCGGGTACGCCAGCGCGATCAGCGTCGCGATGTTCCTCATCAGCCTCGTGTTCGCGCTGCTCTACCAGCGGTTCGTCATGCGCCGTGACATCGAGGGCGCCATCACCACCATGCGGGAGAAGCGATGAGTACGCGGTCCGGGACGCGGGTGCGCCACTTCTGGCTGCACGTGATCGCGATCGTCGTCGGCGCGGGCGTCATCGTGCCGGTCGCCTTCGGCGTGCTGGGCGGCTTCAAGGACAACGGGCAGCTCTCCAACAACCCGTTCGCGCTGCCCAGCCCGTGGGTGCCGGAAAACTACACCAGCATCCTGCGCTCCAGCAGTTTCTGGCGGCCGCTGTTCAACAGCACGCTCATCGCGGTGGCCACGGTGGTGCTGCTGGTGCTGGTGGCCGCGATGGCCGCGTACGTCTTCGCCCGCTTCAACTTCCGCGGCCGCGAAGGCCTCTACACGCTCTTCGCCGCGGGGCTGATGTTTCCGTTCGCGGTGGCGATCCTGCCGCTGTTCGTGCTGCTGCGCGAGCTGAGCCTGCTCAACAGCCCGCTCGGCGTGATCCTGCCGCAGGTCGCGTTCGGGCTGCCGATGACGATCATCATCCTGCGCGCGTTCTTCCGCACCATCCCGGGAGAGGTCGAGGAGGCGGCGATCCTCGACGGCTGCACCCCGTTCGGCTTCTTCTGGCGGATCCTGCTGCCGATGGCCCGGCCGGCGCTCGCCACCGTCTCGGTGCTGGCGCTCGTGGCCAGCTGGAACAACTTCATGCTCCCGCTCGTCGTCTTCACCGACCCGAGCTGGTGGACGCTCCCGGTGGGCGTGCAGCAGTTCCAGGGCCAGTACGCCTCCGACACCGCGCGCATCCTCGCGTACGTGGTGCTGGCGATGATCCCGGCGCTCGCGTTCTACGCGGTCGCGGAGCGCCAGCTCGTCGGCGGCCTCGCGTCGGGCGCGACGAAGGGCTGAGCTCCCGTCCCGCCCGCCGCTCCGCGGGGGCGGCGGGCGGGAGCGGTGGGCCCTCGTGACCGGGCTCGGCGCGCGGGGCGGCGGCCCTCGCGACCGGGCTCGGCGGGGAGAATGGGCCGGGTGAGGATGCCGGCCCCGCTCTCCCCGCTGGTGAGCGGCACGACCTACCGCCGTGGCGTGCACCTGCTGCTCGGCGGCGTGATCCTCCTGCCGTACCTGCTGCTGGGCGTCGTGTTCGCCGACATGCTGGCCGGTCCGCGCGGCGGGCGCACGGCGGCGCTGCTCCTGCTCGTCGCGGCCGCGGCGATCGCCGCCGTGCCGGCCTTCCTGCGCGGCACCCGCTCCCTGGAGATCGCCGCCGCGCGGGCGCTGCTCGGCGTCGACCTGCCCGACCCGCCGCCCGGACCCGTCGCGCGGGAGACCCGGGTGCGGGGCGCGCTCTGGTACGCCACCCACCTCGCCACCGGTGGCGTCGTCGCCGGCGGGCTGCTGGTGGCGGTGCCGATGGCGCTGGTGTTCGCGGCCGGGTGGTTCGGCGTCAGCACCGACGCCACCGACGGGCTGCGGCTGGGCCCGCTCGACGAGGGCGACACCGGGTGGCTGACGCTGGTGGGGCTGATGCTGCTCGTCGCGCTCGTGTACGCGGTGGCCGGCCTCGGCGCGCTCGCCGCCCTGATGGCCCCGGTGCTGCTCGGCCCGTCGACGGCGGAGCGCATCGCCGCCCTGGAGGCGCGGGCGGCCGGCCTGGCCGAGCGCAACCGGCTGGCCCGCGAGCTGCACGACTCGGTGGGCCACGCCCTCACGGTGACGACGCTCCAGGCGGCGGCCGCCCGCGAGGTGCTGGACGCCGACCCCGACTTCGCCAAGCGGGCGCTGTCCGCGATCGAGGAGACCGGCCGGGCCGCGATGGCCGAGCTCGACCACATGCTCGGCCTGCTCCGCGACGGTCCCGCCGCCGCTCGCGCGCCCCAGCCGACGCTCGCCGACCTGGACCGCCTGGTCGCCGACGCCCGGATCGAGGTGCGCCTCGACCGGGCCGGCCCGCTGGCCGACCTGCCGGCGGTGATCTCCCGGGAGGGGTACCGGATCGTGCAGGAAGGGCTCACCAACGCCGCCCGGCACGCCGGCGGCCAGCCGGTGGCGCTGCGCGTGGCCGTGGCGGGTGAGACGCTCGCGATCGAGCTGACCAACCCGGTCGCCGACGGCGCGACAGCCGGCGGCGGGCGCGGGCTGGCCGGCATGCGGGAGCGGGTGACGCTCCTCGGCGGCGACATGACGGCCGGCCGCGACGGCGGCGTCTGGCGGATAGCGGTCCGGCTCCCTTCGGGAGCGGCCCGGTGAGCGCGGGCGACCCTGACGACGCGGCGGGTGCGGGAGGCGCGGCGGGTGCGGGCGGCGCGGCGGGTGCGGGAGGCGCGGTGGGCGCGGGCGGCGCGGCGGGTGCGGGAGGCGCGGTGGGCGCGGGCGGTGCGGATGGCGCGGGCGACCCTGACGACGCGGCGGGTGCGGGAGGCGCGGCGGGCGCGGGCGGCGCGGGCGGCGCGGGCGGCCCGTCGCGGTCGGGTCCGCGTCGGGTGGAGGGCGTGACGCGGGTGCTCGTGGTCGACGACGAGGAGCTGATCCGGGTGGGGCTGCGGGCGATCATCGCGGCCCAGCCGGACCTCGACGTGGTCGGCGAGGCCTCCGACGGCGCGGAGGTGACGCCGCTCGTCGCGAAGCTGCGGCCGGACGTCGTGCTGATGGACGTGCGGATGCCCGACATCGACGGCATCCAGGCCACCCGCCACCTGCTCGCCACCTCGGCCAGCCCGCCGAAAGTGCTGGTCGTGACCACGTTCGAAAACGATGAATACGTATACGACGCGCTCCGCGCCGGCGCCAGCGGCTTCCTGCTCAAGCGGGCCCGGCCGGCCGAGGTGGTCGACGCGATACGCGTGGTGGCGCGCGGCGAGTCGCTGCTCTTCCCGGCGGCGATCCGGCGGCTGGCCGGCGCCTACGGTGCGCGCCGCCGCCTGCCCGGGCCGGCCCTCACCGAGCGGGAGGCCGAGGTGCTCCGCCTCGTGGCGGCCGGGCACTCCAACGCGGAGATCGCCGCCGACCTCGTGCTCGGCGTGGAGACGGTCAAGACCCACGTTGGCAACGTGCTCGCCAAGCTCGGCGCCCGCGACCGCACCCAGGCGGTCGTGCTCGCCTACGAGTCCGGGTTCGTGACGCCGGGCTGAGCTCCCGGGGGAGGCGGCTCCCGTTCCCGGCCGGGTTCGTGACGCCGGGCTGAGCTCCCAGGGGAGGCGGCTCCCGTTCCCGGCCGGGTTCGTGACGCCGGAATGAGCTCCCAGGGGAGGCGGCTCCGGTTGCCGGCCGGGTTCGTGCCCCTGGGTGACTCCCTCGCGCGGGGGAGGCGGTTCCCGTTCCGGCGGGAGGTGTCGACGGCGTGCGCCCGCGAACGTGAGAGGCATGACCAGATCTCACGCCGCCGCGGCCTGGGCCGCGCTCTACGGCACGCTCGCGCTCGTCTGGACGGCGACCGGACGCGGCTTCCCGTTCGGCACCAACGACCCGGCGGGCGACGCCTCGCTCCTGCGCGGGCTCCCGGCCGAGGTGGGCGCCCCGCTCTTCGCGGTGGTGCTGCTCGCGACCGCGGTCGCCGCGCTCAGCCTGCCCACCCTCAACCCGCGGGGCGCCGCCCGCACCGCCCTGCTCGCGGCGGGCTGGTCCGTGGTGGCGGTGCTGCTCGTGGTCGTGCCCGACATGCGCCTGCTGGCCCGCGCCGGCTACGCGCCGATGCTGATCGTGGGTGCCCCGTTCGGGTGGCCACCGGTCGATTTTGCCGACGTGTTCACCTGGCCCGTGATCAACATGGCGGTGAGCGTGCTCGGCGGGCTGCTGCTGGCGCGGGCGCTGCTCGCCTGGCAGTTCCGCACCGCCGGCGCGTGCGTCTCCTGTGGACGGAAGGGCGGCACGGCGTCCGCGGCGCGCGTCGCCCGGTGGGGGCGGCGGGCGGCATACACGGCCGTCGCGATCCCGGTGCTCTACGCGGTGACCCGCTTCGGCTGGCTCGCCGTCGTGCTGCTGGGCGTGGTCGAGCTGGACCCGGCCGACTTCGACGACGACTCGGTGGTGTGGGCCGGGGCGGGGCTGGGGGCGTTCGCCTGCGTGGGCGCGGTGCTCACGCTCGGCCTGGTGCAGCGCTGGGGCGAGGTATTTCCCCGCTGGATGGTCGGGCTGGCCGGCAAGCGGGTGCCCGTCAAGCTCGCCACCGTGCCCGCGACGGTCGTGGCCATCTTCATCACCTCGGCCAGCCTTGGCCTGCTCAGCTCGGGCGCGATGAGCCACCTCGGCGACGAAGGGGTGTGGCTCGTCGCGCCCATGCTGCTCTGGCCCGTCTGGGGCGTCGCGCTGGGCGCGGCGACACTGGCCTACCACCTCCGCCGCCGCGGCACCTGCCGGGTCTGCGGCGCCGGCGACCAGGAAGCGCCGACGACCGCGTCGCCCACAGTGCGCGGCGCTGGCGGTCAGGGAGCGTCGATAACCGCGTCGCCCACAGTGCGCGGCGCTGGCGGTCAGGGAGCGCCGACGACCGCGCCCGCGGCGGGCTCACGATCATCGGCGCCGTGAGCGGAGCCGCGGATTGGGCTTGGCGCGCGGAGGTGGCAGTGGAGGCCGGGGGTTTCGGCTCGCCCGCGAGCCGCCGGCCGGAGCGGTCTCCGGCGGGAGCGGCGGTCCGCCGGTGACGCGGACCCGGGAAAGGAAATCAGGGGTGCTCCGGGTCCGCCGCGAACGGCGGACCCGGAAGCCGCTAGAGGTCGTCGCCGTCCTGTTCGTAGGCCAGCCAGTCGAAGCGGACCGTGCCGGACACCGCGTACATGCCGATGACCCGGCCGGTGAAGCCGCCGGCGACCTGGGTCGACAGGTAGCGACCGTCGAGCTCGTCGAGCACGACGAAGCGGCCGGTCGGTGTCTCGTAGCCCAGGCGCACCACGTCCGGCTCCTGCCTCGGGTGGTCGGGGCTGGGGCCAGACGGCTGGGTCTCCACGCGCAGCACGACCGGGCCGTCCGGCACCGGGCCGGCCGAGCGCCACCGGTCGAGCGCGCCGACCCGGGCCCGCACGCCCACCTCGCCGCCGCCGGCCTCGACCTCGTAGTGGTGCTGTTCGTCGAGGCGTACCGCCAGGCCGCCGCGGCCCTCGGCGGCGTCGACCAGCGCGCGTACCCGGCAGGCGTGGTGCTGCTGGCGGCGGCCGATGAACGACACCGACGGGTCGTCGAGCGAGCCGTCCTGCGCGTGCAGGGTGAGCCAGCCCGGGCGGTCCTTGAGCGACCAGGCGTGCGCCGGCCGGGAGCGGATCGAGATCCAGCACGGGCGCAGGTCGGCGCCGTCGAAGTCGTCGCGGGCCGGTGGCACCGGCACCGGCTGTGGCGGGAGGCCGCCGCTCATCCGGGTGTCCACCTCGCCGACGACCGGCCAGCCGTCGACCCAGGTGACCGGTGCCAGGAACGTCTCCCGCCCGAGCACGTGCCAGCCGGGTGGGCCGCCGCGCGGTCGGGTGCCGAGGAAGACCAGCCACCACGAGCCGTCGGCCGCCTGGACCAGGTCACCGTGGCCGGTGTTCTGGATCGGGTGGTCGGTGCTGCGGTGGCTGAGGATCGGGTTGTGCGGGCAGGGCTCGAACGGCCCGTCCGGCGCCGGCCCGCGGGCCACCGAGATGCCGTGCCCGGAGTCGGTGCCGCCCTCGGCGATCAGCAGGTACCAGGTGCCGTCGACCTCGTAGAGGTGCGGGGCCTCGGGCCACTGCGCGCCGGGTGTGCCGGACCAGATCTTGCGGGGGGTCTCCAGCGCGGCGCCGGTCGCGAGATCGACCCGGACCTGCTGGATGCCCATGAACGTGCACCAGGCGGTGCCGTCGGCGTCCCAGGCGAGGTCGGGGTCGATCCCGACGTCCGGCAGCCACACCGGGTCGGACCACGGGCCGGCCGGGTCGGTGCTGGTCACGACCAGCGTGCCGGCGTGCGGCACGACCGACGTGATCAGGTGGAACCGGCCGTCGTGGTAGCGGAGCGTGGGCGCGTACACGCCGCCGGAGGAGGGGGTGCTCGGCGGCAGGTCGAGCTGGGTGGTGCGGTCCAGCGCGTTGCCGATCTGCTCCCAGTGCACGAGATCCTGGCTGCGGAAGACCGGCACGCCGGGGAAGTACTCGAAGCTGGAGCAGGCGAGGTAGTAATGCCCCCCGACCCGGCAGATGCTCGGGTCGGGGTGCATTCCGGGGATGACGGGGTTGGCGAAGGTGCCGATCGGATCCTCCCGTCCGGTGCGTCACACGGCACCCCGTGGGGTGGGTGCCTCTTCGCTAGTCTGGCCCGCCGGCTATCAGCCGGCCAATGCCAGGGTCTGGCTTACCGTCTGGTACGCGGGCTTCTGCCCGTAGTTCTCGTCGAGCAGGTTGGCCGCGCCCTGGCCGGTGAAGACCCCAGGTACCCAGGAGTACTTGTCGGTGAACCCCCAGACGGTGAAGGACGTGCACCGCTTGGCGAGCAGGCAGGCGCGCAGCAGGATGCCGTACCCGTTGGCCTGTGCCTGGAGCTTCGGGTTGTCCGGCGGCATGACCATCCGCACGTCGACCTCGGTGAACGAGGTCTCCAGGCCGAGGGCCTCGAAACGCTGCACGTTCTGGAGGGCGCGGCCGTCGAAGCCGAACTGCACGCCGAGGTGGCCCTGCATGCCGAACCCGTGGATCGGCACCCGGTCGGCCTTCAGCTGCTGGACCAGCGCGTAGTACGCGTCGGCCTTCGCGTTGAGGCCCTCCACGTTGTAGTCGTTGATGTACAGCTTGGCCTTCGGGTCGGCCTGGTGGGCCCAGCGGAACATGTCCGCGATGTAGCCGGGGCCGAGCTTCTGGAGCCAGATCGTGTCGCGGAGCTGGGCGTTGTCGTCGATCACCTCGTTGACGACGTCCCACTGGTAGATCTTGCCGCGGAAGTGGCCGGCGACGTCGAAGACGTGCTGCTTGAGGATCTGGCGCAGCTCGGTGGCGTCGATGTCGCCGGACGCGACCCCGTCGGTGAGCCAGGTCGGAAGCTGGTTGTGCCACAGCAGCGTGTGCCCGCGCACGCTCTGGCCGTTGGCCTTGGCGTACGCGACGAGCTGGTCGGCGGGCGCGAAGTTGAGCACGCCGCGGGTGGGCTCGATCTCCGACCACTTCATGACGTTTTCCGCGGTGACGCTGTTGAACTCGGTCGCCACCTTGTCGTTGTAGGTGGCGTCGTTGGCGAGGGCCGACATGTCGACGGCCGTGCCGATCTTCATCCCGGTGCGCTTGGCGAGCTCCCGGAGGGTCTTGCTATCGGCGGCAACCTGTGTCGCGGATTCTTGCAGGATCGCCCCCGGAACGGCGGGGACCGAAGCGACGGGCGCGGCCGGCGCACCTGTCGCGTTGAGGGAGACGAGGACGGCCGCGGCAACAGCGGCGCCGGCGACCACGCGAGTCACCTTCATGGATTTCCCTTTCGGAGTAAGCTTCCGGAACACTTCCGTAACTTGTTCGGAACGCTATGCGTGTCGATGCGGGCCGTCAAGCCCTGGAAGTGCGACAGGATGGGCCTCGGAAGGCTGCCGGAGGGTCGAGTTCGGCTCGGAAGTGTTTCGGTCGTACGCTGGCCTCCTTAAGACGAAGGAGCGGAACGTGACGGTCGACGAGGGGCGCAGGATCACCATTACGGCGATCGCGCGCGAGGCCGGCGTGTCGGTGCCGACCGTCTCGCGCGTGCTCAACGGGCGCTCGGACGTGGCGCCGCAGACCCGGGAGCGGGTCGAGGAGCTGCTGCGCCGGCACGGATACCGGCGCCGGGCGGCCCGGCCGCGGGTCAGCGCGAGCCTGATCGACCTGGTCTTCAACGACCTCGACAGCCCGTGGGCCGTGGAGATCATCCGGGGCGTGGAAGACGTGGCGCACGCGGCCGGCGTCGGCACGGTGGTGTCCGCGATCCACCGGCGCACCGCCTCCACCCGGCAGTGGCTGCAAAACCTGCGTACGCGCGCGACGGACGGCGTGGTGCTGGTCGCCAGCGACCTCGCCCCGCCCGTGCACGCCGAGCTGCGCCGGCTCAACGTGCCGATGGTGCTGGTCGACCCGGCCGGCGTGCCGACGCTCGACATCCCGACGATCGGCGCCACCAACTGGACCGGCGGGCTGCGCGCCACCGAGCACCTGATCTCGCTCGGCCACGAGCGGATCGGCTTCATCGCCGGCAGCCCCTCGATGCTGTGCAGCCGGGCCCGCCTCGACGGCTACCGGGCCGCACTGGAGGCGGCCGGCCTGCCGATGCACGAGGAGCTCATCCAGCCCGGCGACTTCTACCACGAGTCCGGGCTGGAGGGCACGAAGGCGCTGCTCGCGCTCGACAAGCCGCCGACGGCGATCTTCGCGTCCAGCGACCAGATGGCTTTCGGCGCGTACGAGGCGGTCCGCCAGCGCGGCCTGCGCGTGCCCGACGACGTGAGCGTGGTCGGCTTCGACGACCTGCCCGAGGCACGCTGGTCGTCGCCGCCGCTGACCACGATCCGGCAGCCGCTCGCCGAGATGGGGCTGCTCGCCGCGCGCACCGTGCTGCGGCTCGCGCAGGGCGAGGCGGTGGAGACGCCGCGGGTCGAGCTCGCGACCGACCTGGTGGTGCGCGACAGCACGAAGGCCCGATAAGTTCCGGGACGGCGGGTGCCACCGCCCTTCCGTTACGCGCCGGACGATTTCCGGGAGATTACCGGTACGTCATTGACGTACGGGGGTCGGCAATCGATACTTGGGAACGCTTCCATTGATGGCGGTGAGCGGGAAGCCTTCCATGGACCGGGCACGGCGCGACAGACTGCCCAGCTGCCGCGCCGTGCCCCTCTTTGTTGAACGCCCGTGTCGGATTTGTCATCCCTTAGCCGGTCGAAAGCCCCTACGTTAGAAGTGTGTGTGGCCGGGTACTTCGGGGGCCCGGCACGAGGGTGACACGACATAGGGGGGCACCGATGCGAATCGACGAAGACGACTTCAACAGCAGCGGCGGCGGCAGCGGCGAGGGCCCGGCCGACGGCGGTGCGAACCCGCTGGGCCGTGACGGCGGCGCCGACGGTGGCGCGGGCGAAGGTCCCGCGGACGGCGGCGCAAACCCGGCCGGCGTTGACGGCGGCGCGGACGGCGGAGCCGGTGGCGAGGGCCCGGCCGACGGCGGCGCGAACCCGTCCGGCCGCGACGCCGGCGCCGACGGTGGCGCGGGCGAAGGCCCCGCGGACGGCGGCGCCAACCCGCAGGGCCAGGACGGTGGCGCCGACGGCGGCGCCACCAACTACTGATGGACACGGCGGTTCCGGACGGCGCGCCGGGTGGGACATCTCGCCCGGCGCGCCTCGGGTCTTCGCGGCCGGCTTTTTCGCCGAGGGCCGCGGGCGCCGCGCCGCAGGGCGCCGCCTCGCGGGAGGCGGGTGCGGCGCGCTCGGCTTCTCCGCCGGCCGCCGCGGGGCAGCCGGCCGCCGCGCGGCATGAGGCCGCCTCGCCGAAGGCGGGTGCGGCGCGGCCGGCGCTCGCGCGGTGCGTGGCGGTCGAGCCGGCGAAGTTCGCCGGCGCCTACTGGGGCCGTGCGCCCGTGCTCTCCCGGGCGGCCGAGCTGGCCGGCGCGACCGGCTTCCACGACCTGCTCAGCCCCGCCGACGCCGACGAGCTGCTCAGCCGCCGCGGCCTGCGCACCCCGTTCCTGCGCGTGGCGAAGGACGGCGCGGTGCTGCCCGTGTCCCGCTACACCGGTGGCGGCGGCGCCGGCGCCGAAGTCGGCGACCAGGTGCTCGACGAGCGGGTGCTCGCCCTCTACGCGGACGGCGCCACCCTTGTCCTCCAGGGCCTGCACCGGCTGTGGCCGCCGCTGGTCGACTTCGCCCGCGAGCTCGGCGGGCAGCTGGGGCAGCCGCTCCAGGTGAACGCGTACCTCACGCCCGCCGCCAGCCAGGGCTTCGCCACCCACTACGACACGCACGACGTGTTCGTGCTCCAGGTCGACGGCCGCAAGCGGTGGCGGATCCACGAGCCCGTGGTGGCCGACCCGCTCGAACGCCAGCCGTGGGGCGGCCACGCCGACGAGGTCTCGGCGGTCGCCGACGGCCCACCCGCGCTCGACGAGGTACTCGAGCCCGGCGACGCGCTCTACCTCCCGCGCGGCTGGCTGCACAGCGCCGCCGCCCAGGACGAGCCGTCGCTCCACCTCACCGTGGGGATCAAGGCGCTGACCCGATACGCGCTCGTCGAGGCCCTGCTGGAGCTTGCCGCCGAGGACCCGAGGCTGCGGGCCACGCTTCCGTTCGGCCTCGACCCCGCCGACCCCGACCAGGTCGAACCCGAGCTGACCGAGACCGTGGACGCCCTGCGCGACTGGCTCGGATCAGCCCAGCCCGGCCCGGTCGCCGACAAGCTCCGCGCCCGCGCCTGGCCGGCCGCCCGCCCCGCGCCGATCCGCCCGCTCGCCCAGGCGCGGGCCGCCGCCGCCCTGACCCCGGACGACCACGTGACCGTCCGCCCCGGCCTCAAGTGGCGCCTGACCGCCGAGCCCGACGACCGCGTCGCGCTGCACGCCTTCGACCGCACGGTGACCATGCCCGGCGGCTGCGCCTTGGCCCTGCGCGCCCTGCTGAGCGGCGGCCTCACCCGGGTCGGTGACCTGCCCGGCCTCGACACGGACGAAGACCGCCTGGTGCTCGCCCGCCGCCTGCTGCGCGAGGCCATCCTGATCCCCGGGCGGCCATCACCACACATGGAGATGTGAGCTACCGCGACGTCCGCGGTGGTCCCGACCGTCGCTCCCGCGGCCGCACCCGTCCGCCGTTGGTCATCTGGACCCCCTCCAGGGGGACCAAAAGACCACGATCACCAGGATTTGCCTACCCTGTCGCCGATCAAGGCCTTGCGGCAACAGGCACGTTGGCCATCGAGGCGCCCTTTCAGACGAGCAGGTAGAGGGCGACCGTCGTGGCGAGGCCGGTGGTCAGGACGACCGTGATCGTGGTGGCGTCGAGGGCGACGTGGCGGCGGTCGGCCACCACCCGTGCCGGCCACAGGCCGACGAACGGCGCTACCAGCAGCACCACCAGCGCGAGCACCGGCAGGCCCACCGCGAGGTCACCGCCGTAGGAGCGGCCGGCCCACAGGGCGGCTTCGCGCAGCCCGAACGCCACCGCCGCGCCGAGCGCGCTCCACGCCACCAGCCACGGGAACGCCTTCTGCGGCATCCGCCCCGGGCGCCAGGTCTGGTCGAGCAGGTCGGAGGCGGCCTCGATCATCTGGTGCGGGTTGTACTCCTCGCCGGCTTGCAGCGGCACCGGCGGTGGCGGGCCGCCGAATCGGGTCGCGGACGGGCCCAGCCGGCGGATCGTCGTGCGCCACACCTCCTCGGCCTCGGCGTCGATCCGCTCCACCAGCTCGGTCGCGGCGTCGAGTGCCTCCTGGGCGGCCTCGACCGCGGCGGCGGCCTCGCGTTCGGCGCGGGCGGCGGCGGCGACCTGGCGCTCGTACCACTCGTCGGCCTCCGTGCGCTGGGCGTCTACCCCCGCGTACGTCTGCGCCAGCCGCGCGATGGCCTGGTGGTAGCTCATCCGCCCAGTCCGTACGGGATGACGACCTCCGGGATGCGGTGGCGGGCGCGGTCGAAGAACAGCGCGCGCCACGGGCGGGGGTACCACGCCGGCCCGCCCTGCTGCGGGAAGAACCCGGTCAGGTCGGCGCCCTGCACGTCGAGCGCGACCCAGGCGCCGATCGCGTCCGTGCGGGAGCCGACGCCGCCCAGGTCGTCGCGGAGCCGGCCGACGCCGCGCCACCAGCCGAGCACGTGGGTACGCCGTTCCGGGCCGGTGTTGAGGATGCGGCGCAGGTGGTCGTGGCCGGTACGCCCGCCCTCGTTGACCGCGAGGCGAGAGGCGGCGGCGTCGGCCGCGAACAGGAAGATGTAGTGCGGCAGCGGACCCGGCTCGACCGACGGCAGCAGCGCGGCCAGGCCCTCCGTGTCGTACCAGCCGGTGTCGGCGGGCAGGTCGGCGCGGAGCGACTCGGCGGTGGCCGCCGCGTCCGGGTCGAGGCAGGCGACCGAAAAGCGGGCGTCGCCGTCGGCGTGCTGGCGGGCGAGGGAGCGGGCGGCGGCGGCGAGCACCGCGCACGCCTCGTCGACGCGGGTGCCGAGCACGGCGAGGTTGCGGCCGGGGGAGCGGGTGAGCGGCAGCCGGGCCGACCTCGCCCGCACGTCGATCGACTCGCCGAGCAGCACGACGGGGTCGCGGACGTCCGGGCGCAAGGCCTGGAAGTCCGGCGAGGCGGTGAGCCGGGGCACCGCGTCGCCGTCGAAGAGGCGGGGCGCGCCGAGCCACGGCGGCCGGTCCTGCCACAGCTTGTGCTGGAGCTCGCTCCACACGCGACGGTCGCTGGCGGCCGGGACGCGCACGATGCGGTTGGCGTCCGGCGCGCCGGAGTCGGCGTTGACGACCGCGTGGTGGCGGGGGAGCGTCTCGGCCGCGAGGTTGGTCTCGTGCAGGATGCGGCGCGCCTTGGGCAGCGCGATCCGGAGCGTGAACTGGGCGACCAGCGCCGGCCGCCCCCACAGCGCCTCGATGCCGGAGACGTCCTGCGAGGCGAGGATCAGGTGGATGCCCTGGGAACGGCCGCGTCGGGCCAGGTCTTCCAGCAGCGTGGCCGCCTCCTGGGCGAGCGCGTCGCGGCCGGTGAGCAGGATCTGAAACTCGTCGATCACCGCGACGATCCGCGGCCAGTGCCCCTGCGGGTCTTCGTGGCGCAGCTCGGCCAGCTTGGTGACCTCGTGCTCCTTGGCCGCGTCCGCCCGGCGGCGCAGCTCGCCGCCGAGGAAGCGGAGCAGCGCCAGCCCGAACTCGCGGTCGGTGTTGACGTTGACGCCGACCAGCCGGACGTGCGGCAGCCAGCTCGGGTCCCGCCGCCCCGGCGCGAACCGCGCGAACGACACGCCCTCCTTGAAGTCGAGCAGGTAGAAGGCGAGCTCTTCGGGGGAGTACCGGGCGGCGAGCGCGCCCATCCACGCGTAGATGAGGTTGGTCTTGCCGGTGCCGGAGGGGCCGGCGATCAGCGCATGCGGCGGGTAGTCGGAGAGTGTGACGTCGACCGTCCGCCCCTCCGGGCTGTCGCCGACCGGCGCGGTGAGGCCGCCGGCGGAGTGCTCGGTCCAGAACACCGGCGGGATCAGGTTGGCGAAGACTGCCGGCGCCGGCCCGGTCGACACCCGGTCGGCGATCTTGCGGCAGGTGGCGGTGACGAGCTCGGCCGGCGGCGCCTCGTCGAGGAACACCGGCAGCGTGCCGCACCCGGAGACCTGGGCCCGGTAGCCGTCGACGCGGATGACCTGCACCGAGGGGCGCGGCTCGACGGTGATGCCGCGCACGATCAGGTGTACGCCGCAGGCCGCGCCGGTGCGCAGGATCCGGTCCAGCTGCGCCCGCTCGTGGCGGGACGGCTCGTCGCCGCCGAGCAGCACCGCCACCCGCCACGGCTCGGGGCGCCGCCCGGTGCGCTTGGCCATCTCCTCCAGCGAGGCGTAGTCGCCCGCCAGCACCGTCTCGTTGATCCGCCGGATGTGGTCGACGAGCCCGTCCAGCAGCGGGGTGAGCCCGCCCGGCCCGACGAACGTCAGCAGCCCGGCCGGGGCCAGCGGCGCGAAGCCGGCGAGGCCGCCGCCAAGGCGCTCCGGGTCGTACCCGGTGATCTCGATCTGCCCGTGCGACGTGCGGCCGAGCGCGCGCAGCAGGAGCCCGGCCACGACGGCGTCGCCGCCCACCTGGATGTCGTCGACGAGCGCGACGTGCCCGCGGTCGAGGAGTGGCACGAGTGCCGGGGAGGTGCCGGCGCGCGGTATCCGCACCTCGCCGACGCGCAGCAGGTCCGGCCGTTCGCCGCGGGCCGCCGGCGTGGGATGCCAGGTCTCCCACGGCTCGCTCGCCGCGCCGGGCGCCCGCATCGCGCCGGCGACCCGGGCCTGGTGGGCGAGGTCGGCGAGCGTGGCGGTGTGATTCGCGTCGAGCTCGGCGAGCCGGCGGTCGCGCTCGGCGGCGGCGCGGGCGGGGCGCTGCGCGGCGGCCTGGCGTACCCGTTCCAGGCGGGCCTCCGCGGCGGCGAGGTCGGCCTTCGCCGCGTCCTGGTGGGCGCGGGCCGACGCGCGGGCGCGCGACAGGGCGGCGCGGACCGACTCGACGACCGACGTCCGGACGTCAGGCATGGGTCTCCGCGTCGGGCACCGGCTCGGGGGCCGACGGGTCGAGCGAGTCGGGCTCGCGGTCGAGCAGCCGCAGCAGCACGCCGGTGACGACGCTGCCGGTCACCGCGAAGTCGGCCGGGTGCGGCGGCGGCCCGTCGCGGTCCTTGCGCTCGACCGGCACCCGGCAGATCCGGCGCAGCTGGATGTCGAGGATCTCCGGGGGCAGCCCGGGCAGCAGGTCGCGCACTCGCGGCTGGATCTCCTTGGTCAGCTTCGGCAGGTCTTCGGCGCGCGGCTGATGGCGCAGCAGGTCGCCGGCGAGGCGGTGCAGCACGGTGGGCGTGAGCGCGGACAGGCCCAGCCCGACCGGCGGATCGGCGCCGCCCAGCTCGCGGTGCAGCTTGTCGCGGTCTTCGGCGCGCACGCCGGCGGCCACCCGGCGCAGCAGGTCGGGGCCCTCTTTCGCGGCGGAGTCGCTGCGCGTGGCGGGGCTGCCGTGCCCGGTCAGCACGGCGACCCGCTCGGACCACCACCGGCCGAGCCGGGGCGGCTCCGCGCCGCTGGGCGCCGGCCGCTCGCGCCGCTCACCCTCGGGCTCCTTCAGGGCGGTGCGCCACCTGCCGTCCGGGCCGGCCGCGCCGTCGTGGGCGAGGCCGATCGAGGTGAGGTACGCCAGCAGCGCGTCCTGTGCCACGCGAAGCGCCTGGGCGGCCTGCTCGGCGTGCTCCATCGCGCCGGCCAGCCGCGGCACGCCGAGCGGGTCGACCGACTCCTGGCGGACCCACATCAGCAGCTCGGCGGCGGCGCGCAACTTGTCGATGGCGACCGCGACCTGGCCGACCGGTAGGCCGTCCGATGTCGCGCGGACCTGGGCGCCGAGCTCCTGGACCAGGGACATGGCGGGCGCTACAGCGCGGCTGAGTACTGCTGTGCCTGCTCCACGGCGGCCATCGTGGCGGCGAGGCACTCTTCCAACTCCTGCGTGGCCTGCTGCAACGATGCCCGTGCCGTGCTGACCGCGTCGTGGCCGCTGCCGTCGAGCGCGACGGCGAGGCTCTGCTGCGCCTCGGTGAGCTTTTCGCTGGCCGCGTGGACTGCGGCCTGTCCCTCGCTCACCTGTTGGATCGCGGCATCGATAGCCGACTTGACCTCGGCGACGCTGGCCACGGGGGGACCTCCTGGGGGGCGGGGGGAGGTGCTATTCCATCACGGTAAACCGGATGCCCCCGCCTCGACCCCCTACCGATTTACCGCACAGCGCGAACAAGCGACTACGACGCGTCGATATCCGGAGCGTGCGGTGGGGCCGGCGCGGGACGCACCCGGCGCGAATGAGCATGAGTGACGAGTCAGTCAGTACGCCGGACTGAGGGTGCGAGGCCCGCGCACCTCGGCGCCGAGCGCCTGGACCCGCTCGCGCAGCCCGCGGTCGGCGGTGACCACCACGGTACGGCGGGGGCGGGCGGCCGAGACGAGGTCCACGATCGTGTCGTCACCCGATCCGGGTGCGTCGACCACGCGTACCGCGCCGGCCGTCTCGACGCCGCGCGCCCTGCCTTCGACCACGAGCACCACCTCCAGCGGGGGTGGCAGGTCGGGCAGGCCGTCCGCGGCGACCGGGAGCAGCGCGTCACGCAGCCGCGCCGCCGCGCCGGCCCGGTCGCGCCACCAGCCATCCGGACGGGAGCCGACCACATTCGCGCCGTCGACGACCAGCAGCGTCACGGCTCGACGCTCGGTGCCTCCAGGGCCAGCGCGGCCAGCAGCTCCTGCCGGTCGGCACGGGTCGCCTCCTCGCGGGCCAGCAGCGTCGCGTACTCGGCCAGCGCCGCCGCGTCCGGCGTGCCGGCGAACCGCTCGATGAACCGCTCCATGTCACGCACCGCGTCCAGGTGCAGCTCCGCGGCCCGCCGCGCCCGCCGCACGATGTCGTCGTCAGTCACCCGCTCTTGATATCCGATCGCGCGCCGAGGCACACGTGTTTGAGCCGGTCGCCTGCCGGCAAAGCCCCACGGTGGGACGATGGAACCCTTGGGGGTGATCTTGTGACGGACGACCGCGACCCGGCGCTGGACCGTTTCGCGCAGTGGTGGGACGGCGAGGCCGACGACGACGAACGCGCCACGATCAAGGCGGCGGTGGCCGGCAGCTACCAGATACCGCTCGCCCTGGCGACCCGCCTGTCGGAGCTCGGCGCGCTGGTGACACTGCCGACCGGAGACCAGGACCCGCGCCTGCCCGACGCGTACGCCGACTACGCGATCAGCCACCCGAGCTGACCGAAGGGCTTTCGAGAAGATTTCCCGGGTCCGCGTCAGTCGCGGCCGCCGCTCCCGCCGGAGACCGCGGCGGCCGGCGGCTCGCCAAGGCTCGCCGAAATCCCCGGCCTCCGCTGCCAGGCCCGCACACCAAGCCCAAACCCGAACGTCGCGGATCTGGAGACCTTTGGATTCGGGGTGGCCTGGGCCGGTGACTTCGGCGTGGTCCGGACCGCTGCTCCCGCGGCCCCGTTCGGTGCCTCTCGCGAGGGCCTGTGGTGCGGCTCGGGTTTGGTGTCCAGAGTGGTGCGGCAAGGCCTTGATCGGCGACGAAGGTGCGGGAACCCCGATTCTGGTGACGCTGCGTCAGGACGTCGTTGGTAGGGGCTTGTCCCGCGGGAGCTGGCATTGGGAGCGGTGCCCGCGGGAGCATACGGTCTATCGCTGACGCGGACCTCGGAAGCTTCTGCCTCGGATTTGACCGTGCGTTGTGGCCGGGCCCGCGAACCCTGACTCCGAAAGGTCTCTAGATGACGCCCCGCGAAGATCATCGGGGTCGCGACTTTCGCGGTTTGGCCGGCTATGGCCCGGCAGCAAGGGCTTCGCAAGCCCGGTGTCTCTCGCGCTTCGGTGATCGTTAGCCCAAAACCCGCGTTCTCGCCCGCGTGTTACACGGGTTTCGGGCTAACGATCATGGCGCCGCCCACATGCTGAGCCACATCCCCAAACACTGGGAAGATGGGCTGGCGATTCGCCTCGCCGGAGCGACCACGACGGACACCGCGGTAGCTCAAATTTCGAATCTCGACGGCGTGGTCGAAGCCCCTCTCGAGCAGATCAGATGAGGAGCTTCGACCACAAAAGCGGCCCTACGGGTTGCTGAAGCCGAGCGTGTAGCTGCCCGAGCCGCTGTACGCGTGCACGCGGTACCGGTAGTAACCGGCCGTCCCGCTGTACGACACGGTCTCGTCCGGGTTCGCGGACGTGCCGCTGGCGACGTTCGCCCACGCGCTGCCGTTCCACTTCTGGAGGTAGAGGTCGAAGTCAACGCCGGACGGGCCGTCGAGGCAGGCGCGGTGCGTGCCGGAGGCGGACGAGTAGTAGTAGCTGCCGTCCGGCTGGTACACGCTGGCGCCGCTGGAGATCGACCCGCTGCGGGTGAACTCGTACCCGGAGCACCCGGTGGGCGGCGGAGGCTCGCCGCCGCCGCTCGTGGTGAGCGTGAGGCCGTACGCGGAGAGGATCTCGTTCACCGGCTGG
Organism: Phytohabitans sp. LJ34; assembly: GCF_052068095.1. NCBI lineage: Bacteria > Bacillati > Actinomycetota > Actinomycetes > Micromonosporales > Micromonosporaceae > Phytohabitans > Phytohabitans sp. LJ34. The sequence continues at coordinate 114,664 of NZ_JBQHDG010000017.1, forward strand.
TAGTACGTGGTGCCGCCGGAGGTGCAGTTGCCCGAGCCACCGGAGGTGACGCCCTGCGCCTGCTGGCCGGAGAGCCACGAGCCGCCCGAGTCGCCCGGCTCGGCGCACACGTTGGTGCGGGTCAGGCCGGTGACGGTGCCCTCGGCGTAGTTCACGGTCTGGTTCTTGGCCGAGATCGTGCCGCAGTGCCAGCCGGTGGTGGAGCCGGAACGGCAGATCGACGCGCCCACGGCCGCCTCGGTGGAGCCGGCGACGGTGACGTTGCCGCCCGCGTAGTTGTTCACCCACGGCTGCGGCGTCCAGTTGGAGTTGACCTGCACCCACGCGTAGTCGTTGCCGGGGAAGGACGAGCCGCGGAACGTGCCCTGCGCGACCCGGTTGAAACCCTGCGTGGCGGTGCCGGTCGTGCCGCAGTGGCCGGCGGTGACGAAGCCGCCCGAGACGGAGAAGCCGATCGAGCAGCGCCCGCCCATGTAGTACGCGTCGCCGCCGCGCACGTCGTAGAGGGGCACCGGGTTTTCGCTGGTGGCGACGACCCGCACCGCCGCCGACCGGGCCGTGGCCGCGAACGCGCGGGCGGCCGACGTGTCGCCCCGGGCGAGCACGACGACGGTGTTGGTGACCACGTCGACGTACCAGCCGGGCACCGCGGCGGCCGGTGCCTTGGCGGCGTTGCGGTCCAGGGTGGACTTGACCGCGTCGAGCTGGGCCTCGCTGCGGGCGACCACCTTGGCGGTGGCGCCGGCCGCGGTGACCTTCGCGGCGTGCGCCTTGCCGGTGACCGCCACGACCAGCGAGGTCGCGCCGGCGGTGAGGTACGCGCCGCCGTACGCGGCACCGAGCTCCTTGCGCAGCCGCGCGTCGGTGCGGCCGGCGTCGTCTTCGCGGGCCAGCCGGGCCCGCGCCTCGTCGGCGCTCAGGCCGAGGTCGCGCTGGAGGGCGCCGAGCATCTCGGCCGAGGCGGCGCCGCCGGCCGGGGGTGTGCCGGGGCCGGGGGCCGCGGCCGTGGGTGCCGCCGGCAGCGCGACGGCGCCCACGGGCAGCAGCAGCGCGGCCGCCAGCATGGCGAATCTTCGCTTCATGGGGGCTCTCCTGGGGGTTGGAGTGAGGTGTTACGGCGGGACCCTAACGGCCGTTCAATAGATCTCGGCAGATACCAGTCGGGTAATACCGCGCCGTACCGCTCCGGGAGAGCCGGCTTGTGTCGGGGAGGTCAGAGGGGGGCGACCTGCTGGGCGCCGAACGGGGGGTTCTGGCTGAGCCAGCGCTGGTAGAGGGGGTTGCGGCCGACCATGTCCTCGTACGCGGCGACCGCGTGTCCGAGCACGTCGTCGGCGAACTTCGCGGCCAGCGCCTCGGGGTGCCAGCCGAGCAGCAGCCGCCAGCGCAGGGGAGCGCCGGCGAGCGGCCGGGTCACCAGGCCCGGGACCGGCCGGAACGTGGCCTGGCACAGCGCCACCGCCTCGCCCGACTCGACCATGTCGATGCAGCCGCGGATGTCCGTCTCGTACACCTTGCGGGGCGTGAACCCGGAACGCGCGCACGCCGCGGCGAAGCAGTCGCCGAAGCAGCCGTCACCGGGCGCGGCCACCCATTGGGCCTCCGACAGGTCGGCGAGGACGACCTCGTCGGACCCGGCGAGCGGGTGCGCGGTGGGCAGCATGACGAACACCGCGTCCACCGAGACCACCCGCCAGGCCAGGCCGTGTGCCGCCGAGGGCGCGGCGTCGCCGCACACCCCCACGAGCACGTAGTCGAGCCGCCCGCCGAGCACCATCTGGGCGAGCTCGTCCGCGTACCAGGACGCGTAGGTGCTGATCTGCGCTTCCGGCTGCGCGGCGGCCAGCCGGTGCACCAGGCCGCCGACGATCGGGCTGTTGGCCCCGCCGACCCGGTAGCGGGTCATCACGTCCCCCGTGCCGGCGAGTCGGGCCGCCTCGTCCTGCAACCCTTTCATCGCCGGCAGCAACACCCGGGCCCGGGCCAGCACCAGCTCGCCGAGGGCCGTGGGGCGCGCACCACGCCGGTCGCGCTCGAAGAGCGGGCCGCCGAGGGTGCGTTCAATGCGCTGGAGCTGTGCCGTGAGTGCCGGTTGTGCCAGCCCCAGCTGAGAGGCAGCCTTCGTAACGCTGCCTGTCTCCGCGATCGCGACGACCACTTTGAGGTGCCGCAACTCCAGGTTCATAGCGTGACGGTAGGACCAACGTGCGATCACCGAAAGACCTTCGGCTTGTGAAAGGTCCCCCAAACGCCAGGTTGACTGTAACCGAATGGTTAACGGGAAGATCAAAACAGCCGACTGGCATACCTGTCGGACAGGCTTTCCTGGCGTGTCGGGCGGCCGGTCGCCGCGTCCCGGAGCCGGTCGACGAGCCCGATAGCGGGATCGGTGATCTTGTTCCACGGCGGCGTGGCCGGCGCGCCCGGGTGCGGTCGCGTGGGTGCGGCCTCCTCGGCGGTCTCGATCCGGTTGCCCAGCCGCACGAGGTCCTCCTCCGATGCGACGGCGGCCAGCCGGTCGAGCAGGTCCGCGGTGGCGTAGGCGTGCCGCCGAAGTCGCTCTTCCGCGCCTTCGCCGGAGCGCAGGGCCGCGAGCAGCTCACGCGTCGCGGCGATCTCCCGGTCCGCGAGGGCCGGCCCGTCATCGGGTACCGCCGAGCGGACGGCCGGGTACAGGTACTGCGCCTCGGCGGACAGGTGCCGGGCGGCGGTCGCGGTGAGCACGTCGGACAGGTCGCGCCGGCGGCGGGGCGGCAGGCCGGGCTCGGACAGTGCGGCGCAGAGCGCGGCGAGCCGGCGGTGCTCGTCGGCGAGCACGTCGGCGGCGGGCCGGCCGGCGGGCGTACCCCGGCTCGGAGGGAGGGGCGGAAGGCCGAGGGTCACGGCCTGCTGGTACCCGGTGTGCGGGACCGGGAAACTGCCTGATTTGTGGGCCTTTTGTCGAGACACGCCGCTTAACCATTGCCACCGATGTGACGCAGAGATTACCGTCTGATCACCCCCTGCAACTTCGCCATCTCGCGTCCCGGAGGCTCACCCATGTCACTCCCGCGTCGCATGCTGCCCAGATTCAGGCCGATGCCGGCCCTCGCGGTCACCGTGGCGACCACCCTCATCGCCACCCTCGCCCTCGCCGCGCCGGCCGCCGCGGCCGACCCGTTCCCGTCCTCGATGGCGAGCACGGGCGACTCCATCACCCGCGGCTTCAACGCCTGCGGCTTCTACGTCGACTGCCCGTCGCGCTCGTTCAGCACGGGCACCGACACCGGTGTCAACAGCCACTACCGGCGCATCCTGGCGGCCAACCCGGCCATCAGCGGGCGCAACTTCAACGACGCGGAGAGCGGGGCCACCGCCTCCGACCTGCCCGGCCAGATCGACTTGGCGGTCGGCCAGGGCGTCGACTACGTGACCGTGCTGATCGGCGCCAACGACGTCTGCGCCGGCAGCGAGGCCGGGATGACGCCGGTCGCCACCTACCGCGGTCACATCGACACCGCCCTGGCCCGGCTGAAGGCCGGCCGGCCCGGCGCGCGGGTGTTCATCATGAGCATCCCGGACATCAAGCGGCTCTGGGAGGTCGGCAAGGGCAACTTCCTGGCCCGCAGCGCCTGGTCGCTCCTCGGCATCTGCCAGTCGATGCTCGCCAACCCCACCTCGACCTCGGCCGCCGACAACGCCCGCCGCGACCGGGTGCGGCAGCGGGTCGCCGACTACAACGCGCAGCTCGCGGCCGCGTGCGCGGCGTACGGGTCGCTGTGCAAGTACGACGGCGGCGCGATCTTCAACTACCGGTTCGTGCTGTCGCAGGTCTCCGGCTGGGACTACTTCCACCCGGACACCGACGGCCAGATCGTGCTCGCGTCGGCGAGCTGGGCGGCCGGCTTCTCCTGGAGTGCCTAGGAGACTTCGTCGCGGCTGCCGCCAGCCGCCCGACGCCCGTCCCGCCTGCCGTGCCGTTAGGTAACGCGGCGTAAGCGGCTAAGGGCGGCCGGACTTGAGATCTAGGAGATTTAGGGCTGAAATAGCGCCCTAACTCTCCTAGATCTCGAATCTTGCCCCTGTCCGCACCGTCGTAGCGGTTACTGCCGGCGACCACGCCCGCGGTGGTCGTGCGCCGCGTAGCGCACCCGGGCCGCGGGGCTGGTGGGGACGACCGCGGCCAGCGGCGGAGGGCAGTCCGCACGGCGGTGGGCGCATTGCCGCGCGCGGCTCGACGGCCGACCAGCGGGGCTTGTGGCGCGGACCTGGCAGCGCGGGTCGGGGATCTCGGCGAGCCCTGGCGAGCCGCCGACCCGCGCGGTCTCCGGCGGGAGCGGCGGTCCGCCACTGACGCGGACCCGGGAAACCTGTTTCGAAGGAGCTTTCCAGACCCGAACCCGAAAGCTCTCCGGTGGCTTTACCGGCGCCGCTTGTGGCGGCGCGGGGACCGGCCAGGTCGCCTGGTAAGAAGGGCGGATGAGCAGCCCACCGGTCGACGAGGTCGTCGACATCTGCCGCGACCTCCTGCGTATCGACACGACGAACACCGGCGACAACGCCACGAGCGCGGGCGAGCGGGCCGCGGCCGAGTACGTGGCGGCGAAGCTGGACGAGGTCGGCATCCGCTCCGAGATCCACGAGTCGGCGCCCGGCCGGGCCAGCCTCGTCGCCCGCATCGAGGGCACCGACCCCGGCCGCGACGCGCTGCTCGTGCACGGCCACCTCGACGTCGTGCCGGCCGAGCCCGACGAGTGGACGGTGCACCCGTTCGCCGGCGAGATCCGCGACGGCTTTCTCTGGGGTCGCGGTGCGATCGACATGAAGGACTTCGACGCGATGGTCCTCGCCGTCGTGCGCGACTGGGCCCGCACCGGCGTGCGGCCGCCGCGGGACATCGTGCTCGCGTTCACCGCCGACGAGGAGGCCGGCGGCGAGTACGGCGCGCACTTCCTCGTCGACAAGCACCGCGACCTGCTCGACGGCTGCACCGAGGCGATCGGGGAGGTCGGCGGCTTCTCGTTCACGGTCACCAACGACCTGCGCCTCTACCTCGTGGAGACCGCCGAGAAGGGGATCAACTGGCTGCGGCTGCACGCCCGCGGCCGCCCCGGCCACGGCTCGATGGTGCACGACGACAACGCGGTGACCGCGGTCGCCGAGGCGGTCGCCCGGGTGGGCCGCCACCGCTTCCCGATGGTGGTCACCCCGACCGTCCGGGCGTTCCTGGAGCACCTGTCCGACGCGCTGGGCGTCGAGCTCGACCCGGACGACCCGGAGACCGCGATCGCGAAGCTCGGCCCGATCGCCAACATCATCGGCGCCACCCTCCGCAACACCGCCAACCCGACCCGCCTCGCCGCCGGGTACAAGGACAACGTCATCCCCAGCCGCGCCACGGCCACCATCGACTGCCGCACGCTCCCCGGCCAGGCCGACCTCTTCCTGGAACAGCTGCGCGAGGTGATCGGCCCCGACCTGGAGATCGAACACGTGCAGCGCCAGCCGGCGATCGAGACCACCTTCGACGGCGCCCTCGTCGACGCGATGGCCGCCGCGCTGCGCGCGGAGGACCCGGGCGCGCGGCCCGTGCCCTACATGCTCTCCGGCGGCACCGACGCCAAGGCGTTCCAGCGGCTCGGCATCCGCTGCTTCGGCTTCGCACCGCTGCGGCTGCCGCCCGACCTGAACTTTTCCGCACTGTTCCATGGCATTGACGAGCGCGTCCCGGTCGAGGGACTACAGTTCGGCGTGCGTGTACTCGACCGATTCCTACGCACGTCCTGACTGACCCGCTGAAGGGACCCTCCTCACCATGACCGACCAGCACGCGGAGCTGGACGCCGCTCTCGAGCGGGTGATCGAAGCCGCGCGCGGCCACCTCGCCGCCGTCAAGGCAGCCGAGGGCCGCATCGACGACGACGACGTCTGGCAGGCGTACGTCACGCTCAACAACGCCTCCTACGAGTACGACGAGCTGTTGCTCGACGCGTTCGGCGAGGTCACACCCTGGGACGTCGAGTCCATCGACCCCGACGAAGCCGACGAGCGCTTCGGCGTCGGCCTGGGTGGCGTCGACGGCAACGAGCCGGAAGACCCGCACCCGGCCGTCGTCTCGGTACGCCAGCGCCGCGACTACCGCGTACCCAGCGTGGCCGCCCTGGTCCGCGTCGCCGAGGCCGCCCGCCGCTCCGGCCTGCCCGAAGACGAGGAAGAGGCCGAGCCGGTCGAGACCGTCGGCGAGGCCGTGCTGGAGCTCCTCCAGGCCGGCGACGGTTCGCTGGGCGCGCTCGACATCCCCGAGCTCGAGCCCCTCGACGGCGTGGTGATGGTGTCGGAGGTCGCCGCCCCGCTCGACCTCGAGTCGTACAGCGAGGACGACGCGGCCGGGCCGTTCGCGCCGGCGGCGGAAGACCGGCTGGTCGGGCGGCTGGACGAGCACCCGTTCATGCCCCTGGACGACGAGGTCGAGCAGACCTCGTAGACGGATCACCGCTGGCGCGGGGGCGGCAAGCCGCCCCCGCGCCCCGGCGCCGCCACACACGATCCGCTCGCGCGAGGCTGGGTCATGAATGAATGGCGCCCGTCTGGTAGGCCCTCAGCGAGGGAGCTGTTTCGGGTCACCTTTGCGCATCGGCGAAGCTATCGGCGAGCCGATCTTGCAGGCTGGCGTGGCGGAACTGATAGACCGGTCCGGCGGTTCGTAGGACATGCCGAGCGCGAGCGTCCTCAAAAAACGTCATCGCATTTCTCGGTAGCAAGCCGGCCCGACGTAGCCGCCAGAAGGTAAAGGACGCATGCCAGGTTGCCGAGCGTGGCAGCGCAAACGCAATCCCCGCCAAAGGGCCGAACAACAGCCCTACAAAAGGCGCAAACATGATACCGCCGAGCGTGAACACGAGTCCTACCGTAAGACCGGACACAATCGTGTACTCCCTGTCCCGGCGCCAACACGTGATCGGATCAACTGGACTATCTATTGTATTTGACGGTTGAGCCATCGCCGACATCAAGGCGATCGAAATCGCGGTAAGAAGCCCAAACAAAAGCGCACTCGCGACGCCTACACGAAGCCCAAACGAGAGCCCGCCGGCAAGCCCGAAAACCAGCGAGAAGCCACATCCCAACGCCACTCCAAGCCGGATGTTCTCCCCCCTCAGCGTTCCGCGCCATCGAAATCTAACCAGCTGCCGCGGCTGAACAAGCGGTCGGCTGGCGGCGAGGCCGGCTACGAATGCGAAGACGGCTCCAACCGCTAGGCCGACAATCTGCCCGACGATCGGGGTCACCCGCGTCCCGACCGCGAATCCTGCTGAGGCCCCAAAAGCTGCTCCTACGATCAAAGCAGTTGTGGCTACACGGGGGCCGGCGCCTACCCAGTCTGGCATACTCCACCAAGGCAAATCGCGACTGCAACTGTGGTTGAGTCGGTAGGCAAGAAAGCCTAACCAGCGTTGAGCTTCAGCGGAGCTGTAAGGCAGAGACGGCTTGCCTGATCGGGGTGCGAACGCAGCAGGTACAACGCGGTCAAGAAGGGCGCTTTCGACGGCGTCGCGGGTGCTGGTGGAAGCTGTTTCGACGAAGTGATCCAATTCTTTTGGATCAGAAAAGGTGTCGCGTACGAGCGTCAGCATCAACGGTGTGTCGAGGGCATGCGCCAGCACGCCGTCAGGACAATGGCGCAAATGAAGGATGAGGCGATCCCATGCTGCTGGCATAGGTTCAGGTCGACAACCCGCCAGGTAGTCTGCTTCGTCGTCAGCAGCCAGTGGCAAGAGCTCCAAGCTCGCCGCACCGGACAGCGGGCCTTTTGTCATCGAAGCTGCCAGTTCGTCACTACGAGTCAACAACACGAGCCGGAATGTCGCCTGATCACCTAGTGCCTGAAGCGCTCCCGTGCGTAGCGGCTCAGACATTTCGTCTAGTCCGTCCAACATAACCGCGATATGCCCGCGATGAACCAGCTTTCTCGCGGTCTTTCGGCCGAGCGGCCCCGACTCCAGGAGCGGAAAGTCAGCCACGAGCCGTTCTGCCACCCAATCTAGGACGCCCTGCGCGAACGGATCCCATCCGTGCATCGTCAGAAGAACTGGAACCGGCGTCATCGCACGATCTCTTTCGCTCAGGTTCGCTCTGTGTCTCAATGCATCGAGCAGCAGCAAGATAGCTGCACCGGATTTCCCCGAGCCGGCATTACCCGCGATGATTATTCTTCCGGAATCCAGGCCGCCATATATTCTGAACAAGTCGGCCAAGCCACCATTGGACAAGTCACGCTCACTGATACGCGACATGCCGGGCAGCACCGGAAAGCGCACAATGCGATTGCCAACCGCTTGGCCGATCGGCCCTCCGATCGATGATCCCGACCAGCGCCAGCGTACGGAAGCGGGTACCGGATATCGCAGTCGTCGCTCGCCGGCCGACCTCTCCCACTGGGCTCGAACAACGATGGCCAACTCGTCCATAAAAGAATCGACCAGCCGACCTGCCGGAGCCTGCCCAGCTTCGCCGCGGCGCCACAACCACATCACCAATGGGACACCCAACGCGATGACCGCTGCGGCGGACTGCGCCAACGCGAGTACTCGATCATCGGCGCCAACCAGGTATCCGATGATGGCCGCTGTCGTGCCGACGATCAAGGCTGGTCCGAGCCACGGCCGTGCTCCACGGCGGTGGGAATTGTCCACAACCACAGTATGCCGACTGTCGTCGACGTAACGGAACTCTTCCGGCCAGCGTGGTGTCCGTCGATCTTGCATATAGTTCGCCACATCAAAGATCACAGTCATCGCATCAAAGACCGCAAACACCGAGCGGATCACGCGACCCTCTTTTGAAAAGGGCGCAGCACGTTTCGGTGGTCAATGTGACACGGTGGCCGGTTCGGCGGTCCGAGGCAGCCGCACGCTCCCGAACAGGAGCCAGCCGCCGAGGATCACCTCGAAAAGGAATACGGGCACGAAGCGACCGACCGAGACCGCGGCCATATCTTCGGCACCGGGGAAGATGAGGACCGCCATGGTGAACGTGGCCAGCACGATGTTGGCGAACACGCCCCACCCGGCCAGCGCCCTGGGTACGTATCGCGAGGTGAACAGCAGGTAGCTGAAGACGGCGCTGCCGAGGCCGAGCAGGACCAGGCCGACACTGAATCCCGTGGTGTGTGCGCCGATGTACGTGTTGGCCAGGGCCTCGAGCTCGCCGGTTTCGAGCCTGCCGGTGTTCTCCGGATTGGTCAGCGCGGCGGGGACCGACAGGAAGGCGATCGTATTTGTGATCATGATCGTGGCTTGTGCCGTTCGCCAGAGGGCCGCGAGTAGGGCGAGGCCGGGATTCACCGATCGGAGCAGCACGTACAGCGCGACGGCCATGACGATGTCGCAGGCGAAGATGAGCACGTCGAGGGAGGCGGCCAGGCGAAAGAGCCGTTCCGATTCAAGGATGTTTGCGCGCGGTCGCCGTCGCGTCGGCGGCCACGATGAGGCTGGCCGGCACGAATACCTGGGCGAAGAAGCCGGCGCCATCAATAGCAGCAGGAGGAACCCGCGACGCGGGCCGTGGTGCGTTGCTGCGATTCGGTGTACATCGCGTGCCCCTCACGTTCGGGCCGGGGTGGTCCCGGCCGTCATGACCCCGATCGTGACGGGAGCGAGGGTGGTGGTTCATCGCGACATGGGCCGGAGTCCGACCGGCCGGTGGTGGGAGACAGAGGTCGTACTTCGGTCGCCGGCTCGCGGTAGGCCACGCCGCGACCGCCTGTTCAGATCGGGGGCCAGGGGACCGCGGGCCAGTCGTCCGACGGGGTGGGGAAGCGGCGCGTAGCCAGCAGCGCACCCACCCGCTCCAGCGTCCGCGCGACCTCCGCCCCCGTCAGATGCCCCGCCAACTCCTCGCCCAGTGACCCGCCCAAAGCCTCGCCGAGCCGCTCCAGGACCTCGACCGCTTCCTCGGGCAGACGTGACCGGCTCCAGCCCCACAGCACCGTGCGCAGCTTGTCGTCGACGTTGAAGCTCACCCCGTGGTCGCAGCCGAACACCTGGCCGCCGGCGCCGACCAGCACGTGGCCGCCTTTGCGGTCGCCGTTGTTGATGACCGCGTCGAAGACGGCCATCCGGACCAGCCTGGGGTCGTCGGCGTGGGCCAGGGCGTAGGCGTTGCCCTCCTCGTCGCGGGCCGAGGCGATGCGGAACCAGCCGGCCGGCAGCTCGAACGCAGGCACGAAGCCGACCAGCGCCTCGCCGTCGTCGGGTTCGTCGATCCACAGCTGGCATGCGCCGGGGCCGAGCGGGCCGTCGCGGAGGACGGTGGGCGGGACCACCCGCCAGCCGGTGGCGCGCGAGACGAGGTAGGCGGAGACCTCCCGGCCGGCCAGGGTGCCGTCGGGGAAGTCCCAGAGGGGCCGCTCCCCGCGCACCGGCTTGTACACGCAGCGGGTGGTCACCCCGTCGAGGGTGAGGAAGCCGCGCAGGGTGGTGTTGGAGGCGTCGACGAGGCGGCCTTCGATCTCGAACTCGCCCCGCTCCAGCAGCCGGAGCGCGTCGCCCTCGTCGAGCACCGGGGACGCCTCGACAGTCACGCGACGCGCCGCCGAGACCACGCCCCGGCGCCCCGCCGAGACGTCCCGGCCTCGCGCCGAGACCACGCCCCGGCGCCCCGCCGAGAGGTCCCGGCATCGCGCCGAGACCACGCCACCGCGTTTCGCCGAGAACGCTTCATCGGTGGTAGCCGTTGTGGCGGGGGCAGAGGTGCCCGCGCGGGTCGAGTGGCTGGCCGCACAGCGGGCAGGGCGGCCGCCCGGCCGCGAGCACCCGGCGGGCCCGGTCGATGAACGCCCGCGCGGCGGCCGGCGTGAGCCGCACCCGCAGGCGGTCGAGGTCGTCGTCGGGCTCCTCGTCGTCGTCCTCGTCGTCTTCGGTCAGCTCGGCGTCGCCGCCCAGCTCCACCTCGACCTCGGCCTCGCCGGCCGCGATCGCCTCGATGACCACGGTGGCGGTGTCGACGTCGTAGGCGAGCCCGAGCGTGCCCACACGGAACTCCTCGTCCACCGGCGTGTCGAGCGGCTCGTTGTCGGAGAGGGCCGCGGGTGCCTCGGGCAGCTCGGCGCCGAACCGGCGGTGCGCCTCGGCGAGGAGCTCTTCGAGCTTTTCGGCCAGCAACGACATCTGCACCTTCTCCAGTGCGACGCTGACCAGCCGGCCGCCGCCGCGGGCCTGGAGGAAGAACGTCCGCTCCCCCGGCGGACCCACGGTCCCAGCGACGAACCGCTCCGGCGGCTCGAAGGCGTGTACCTGGTGGGTCATACCTAAGACCCTATCCGTAGGGCGGCGCGTGTGTGCAGTGCGTTCAGCCACCGACCCGGCCGCCCGCCGCGGCGGCGCGGAGGCCACCTCACCACGGGACCGGGCCGGTGTTCAGCCACCGGCCGAGGCGCGAGACCGGGCCGGTGTTCAGCCACCGACCGAGGCGCGGGACCGGGCCGGTGTTCAGCCACCAGCGCGGCCGCCGACCGTGGCGTCGGAGTCGGCGGGGCGGGCGCGCCGCGGGCGCCGCCTTTTCCGGGGGACCAGGCCGGTCAGGTCGCCGCCGGTGTCGTTCAGGCGGAGGAGGAACGGGCGGGTGGGGGTGAAGCTGATCGCGGTCAGTGACGCCGGGTCGGCCACGATCCGTTGGAAGAGATCCAGGTGTACGCCGAGCGCGTCGGCCACGATGGCCTTGATCACATCGCCGTGGCTGCACGCCAGCCACAGTGCCTCCGGCCCGTGCTCGGCGGTGACCTGGGCGTCCCAGCGGCGCACCGCCTCGGCCGCCCGCGCCGCCATCGCGGCCATCGCCTCGCCGCCCGGGAAGACGGCGGCGCTGGGGTGCTGCTGCACGACCGGCCACAGTGGATCCTTGGCGAGCTTCTTGAGCGGCTGGCCTTCCCAGGCACCGTACCCGCACTCGGTCAGCCCTTCCTCCTCCACCGGCTTGGCGTCGGGGAGGGCGAGCTCGAGCGTCTGCCGGCAGCGGATGAGCGGGCTGGTGACGACGGCGGCGAGGGGGAGCGCCCGGAGCCGCTCGCCCACGGCGGCGGCCTGCGCCCGGCCCGTCTCGTCGAGCTCCACGGGGCGGCGACCGGCGAGCCCGCCGTCCGCGTTCGCCGTGGTGCGCCCATGGCGCAGGAGCAGCACAGTAGCCACGGAACCAACCCTATGTCGCGGTGATCGTGCCCGCCGCCAGGAGGCAGAGGACGAGGCTGCCGAGCGCCACCCGGTACAGCACGAAGGCGTACAGGGTGTGATGTGCGACATAGCGCAGCAGCCAGGCGATCGACGCGTACCCGAGCGCGAACGCGATCACCGTCGCCACCACCATCTGCGGCACCGACGGGGTGAGCCCCTCGCCGCTCTTGTCGAACACGTCCGGGATCGAGAAGATGCCGGACATCACGACCGCCGGGATGGCGAGCAGGAACGAGTACCGGGTCGCGGTCTCCCGGGTCAGGTTGAGCAGCATGCCGGCGGTGACCACGCCGCCCGAGCGGGAGACGCCCGGCACCAGCGCCATCGCCTGCGCGAAGCCCATCACCACGCCGTCCTTCAGCGTGAACTGCTCGATCGTGCGCACCTTGCGTCCCCAGTACTCGGCGAACGCGAGGATCAGCGCGAACACGATGAGCGTGGTGGAGACGAGGTACAGGTTGCGGGCGGCGGAGCGGATCTGGTCCTTGAAGAGGAAGCCGAACAGGCCGATCGGGATCGAGCCGATGATCACGTACCAGGCCATGCGGTAGTCCAGTGTGGACCGGACCGACCGGTCCCACAGCCCGACGATCCAGGTCTTCGCCAGCCGGTAGATGTCCTTGGCGAAGTAGATGAGCACGGCCGCCTCGGTGCCGAGCTGGGTGACCGCGGTGAACGAGGCGCCCGCGTCCTCCTCGAAGAAGATCGCCGAGGTGATCCGCAGGTGGGCGGAGGAGCTGATCGGCAGGAACTCGGTGAGCCCCTGCACGATCCCCAGCACGATCGCCTCGACCCAGGTCATGCCCGTCCTCGCTTCGCCGCGGACGGGCACGAGGCCGCGGTCCGCCCACTCATTCGCCAACCCCCGCGAGCTCCAGCGCCTCGGCGACGGTACGGAGCGTGTCGATCCCGATCTCCGCGTCGCCCGCGAAGAGCGTGAGCGAGAGGGTGGTCACGCCGGCCTCCGCGTACGCCGCGAGCTTGTCGGCGATCCGCTCCTTCGGCCCGAGCAGCGAGGTGCGGTCGATGAACTCCAGCGGCACCGCCGCGGCCGCGTCCCGGTGGCGTTTGGCCAGGTACAGGTCCTGCACCTCGCGCGCCTCGTCGGCGTACCCCATGCGGGCGGCCAGCTGGTTGTAGAAGTTGGTCTCGCGGCTGCCCATGCCGCCGACGTAGAGGGCGGCGTACCAGCGGACCAGCTCGGCGCAGGAGGCGTAGTCGTCGCCGACGACCGCGGGCACGCTGGGCACCACGTCGAAGCCGGTGAGGTCGAGCCCCGCCTTGGCCCGCCCGGCGGCGACCGTGGCGAGCTGCTCGGCGGCCGAGTCGGGGGCGAAGAAGATGGCCAGCCACCCGTCGGCGATCTCGCCGGCCAGTTCCAGATTCTTGGGGCCGACCGCGGCCAGGTAGATCGGGATGTGCGTGCGCGGCGGGTGGAAGCCGAGCTTGAGCGCCTTGCCCGGCCCGTCCGGGAGGGGGAGCGTGTAGTGCGCGCCCTCGTAGGAGACGGTCTGGCGGGCGATGGCCATCTTGACGATCTCGACGTACTCCCGGGTGCGGGCGAGCGGCTTGCCGAAGCGCACCCCGTGCCACCCCTCGGAGACCTGCGGGCCGGACACGCCCAGCCCGAGGCGGAAGCGGCCGCCGGAGAGCGAGTCGATCGTGGCCGCGGTCATCGCGGTGGCGGCGGGCGTACGCGCCGGGATCTGCATGACCGCGCTGCCCACGTCGATGGTGGAGGTCTGCCCGGCGATCCAGGCCAGCGTGCTGGGCGAGTCCGACCCGTACGCCTCCGCCGCCCACACCACCGAGTAGCCCAGCCGCTCCGCCGCCTGAGCCAGGGCCAGGTGGTCGGCGGGCGTGGTCCACGCCGTCTGGTACCCGAGTGTCAGTCCTAGCCGCACACTTGCCCCCAACCGTTCGAGTCGCACCAGGGTACGCAATAGCCACTCGCCTCTGGACAGTGACACAGCACTGAATAAGGTTCACCCATGCAGCAGCGACCGCTCGGGCGCAGCGGGCTGGCGGTTTCCCGGCTCGCGCTCGGCACCATGACGTGGGGCCGGGACACCGACCCCGACGACGCGGCCGCGCAGCTCAAGAGCTTCCTCGACGCCGGGGGCAACCTCGTCGACACCGCCGACGTGTACGCGGACGGCGAGGCCGAGGTGGTGATCGGGGAGTTGCTCGGCTCGCTGGTCGCCCGCGAAGACCTGGTGATCGCCACCAAGGCCGGCCTCCGGCCGGGCACCGCCCGCCGCCGCGACGGGTCGCGCGCACACCTGCTGAGCAGCCTCGACGCCTCGCTGCGGCGGCTCGGCACCGACCACGTCGACCTGTGGCAGGTGCACGGGTACGACACCGAGACGCCCCTGGAGGAGACGCTCACCGCCCTCGACCACGCGGTGGCCAGCGGCCGGGTGCGGTACGCCGGCGTCTCCAACTTCTCCGCCTGGCAGACCGCGCGGGCCGCCACCTGGCAGGCGGCGTTTCCGGGGCGCGCGCCGATCGTGGCCACCCAGATGGAGTACTCGCTGCTCGAACGCGGCGTGGAGCGCGAGGTCGTGCCGGCCGCCGCCGCCCTGGGCCTGGGCCTGCTGCCCTGGTCGCCGCTGGGCCGGGGCGTGCTGACCGGCAAGTACCGCAACGGCCGCCCGGCCGACTCGCGGGCCGCGTCACCGCACTTCGAGCCGTTCGTCGCGCCCTACCTGGAGCCGCGCTGCTCCAGCATCGTCGAGTCGGTGGTCACGGCCGCGAGCGGGCTCGGCGTGTCGCCGCTGGAGGTGGCGCTGACCTGGGTACGCGACCGCCCCGGCGTGGTCGCCCCCATCCTCGGCGCGCGCACGGTCGGCCAGCTGCTCGGCGCGCTCGCGGTGGAGGAGATGACGCTCCCCGCCGAGATCACCCAGGCCCTCGACGACGTCTCCGCGATCCCGGTCGGCTACCCCGAGCGCGACGGCCGTTCCTACTGATCACGCCGAGCGACCCGGCTCGTAGACAAGGGCTAGCGATACACCACAGGCGTGTGCAATATGGGTCGCATGGACTACGAATACGCGCCGCTGCGGTTACCACCGAATGTCGACCGCCTCACCGCCGCGGCGCAGCTGGCGATCCAGGCGGAGTTTTCGGGTTGGGAGCTCGCGCGGGTGCGGCTCTTCCGTGACGGCACCCGGCAGGTCGTGCTCCGCCGCCGGGTCGCCCCCCAGCCCCAGCCCGGCCTCTCGTACTGACGGCCAGCTCGACACAAGCGCGGCCCGCGTTGCGTCGCGCCCGGGGCCGGCCGCGCCAACCAGCTCCGCGGCCCCAGCCGGCCTCCTCCAGCGCACGCCGCTGGAGCGCTTTCCCGGGCGATTTGTCGCCCTAGCTGAAGCGGTAGCGGGTCTGGCTGTAGGCGTCACCCTTGCCGAACGCGAACGCCACCGCCGGCTCCACCCGGTAGAGCTGCACGCCGCCCGCACGGATCGTGTCGCCCATCCCGGCGAAGGTGCCCTCCGGGCTGGTCAGGTGCGCGCCGTACTTGGCCTCGAACGCGCTCGCCGCCCCGTCCCGCTCCGCGGCCTCGGTGACCAGGCGGGCCATGCCCTCGACGATCACGTCGAGGCCGCGCAGCGTGTTGGTGCCGGTGGCCAGCGCGCAACGGTCGTTCTCGCGCAGGTTGGCCGCCTTGCGCTCGCCGGCGCCGGTCGTGAAGTACACCGCGTCGGCGTGCCACGCCGCGATCAGCGGCGTGACGTGTGGCCGCCCGTCCGGCCGCACGGTGGACAGCCAGAAGACCTCGGCCCGCGCGATCTCCTCCAGCACGTCGGCCCACGGCGTGGCCGCCGCGTCCGGACTGCTGAACCGCCCGTCGAACTCCACCTCCGGCGCCATCTAGCGCCCCCCTTCCGCCACGATCCGTCCTACCGTCTCGACCGCCGTGAGGTCGCCGGCCGCGAACCTGTTGCGCATCACCGCGACCGCCACGCCGGTGTCGATGTCCGCCCACGCGGCCGAGCCGTTCACCCCGATCATCCCGAACGTCGAGCCCGCGCGCCCCTCGACACCGCCGGGCCGGTAGAGGCTGTAGCCGTACGCCCACGTGGTCGGGAAGCCCATCACCTGGTCCACCCCGGAGAACGCGGGCGCCGCCATCAGCGCCAGCCGCTCCGCCGACACGAGCGCCACGCCGGGCACGTGGCCGAGGAGGGCCGCGTACATCGTGGCCACGCCGCGCGCGCTCATCGTGCCGGCCGAGGGGATGTCGGCGGTGAGCACGTCGCGGCGGTTGGCGTAGGCCGCGTCGGGCATCACCGCCGCCGGCGTCGCACGCGCCGCCGGAGACCCTGTCGGTGGTCGCTCCAGCGCCGGGCCGGCCTCCTGCGTGGCCACCCGCCCCAGCAGACTCTCTGGTACCGACAGGAAGACCTCGGCCTCGACGGACAGCGGCTCGGTCACCAGCTCACGGAGCAATGTGGACAGCGGCCGCCCGGTTGCCCGGCGCAGCGTCTCGCCGAGCAGGTAACCGAACGTCTGCGCGTGGTAACCGGTCCGGGTGCCCGGCGGCCACCACGGCTCCGCGGCGGCGACCAGCGCGCACATGCGCTCCCAGTCGCACATGTCCTCGACCGTGACGTCCGCCGGCAGCCCCGGCACGCCCGCGGTGTGCTGCAGCACGTCCCGGAGGGTGACCCCGCCCTTGCCGTGCGCGGCGAACTCGGGCCACACCTCGGCCACCCGCGTGTCGTACCCGATGAGCCCACGCTCGACGGCGACGTGCGCGAGCGTGACCGTGACGCCCTTGCCGGTGGAGGCCGCGTAGAAGAGCGTGCCGGGTGTGACCGGTCGCCCATCGGGTGCCGCGCGGCCGGCGACGGCGTCCACGGAGGTGTCGCCGCCGCCCCGCACGGCGACCTGGAGGCCGGTCTCGCTCCCGCTCGCGACGAGGTCGTCGATGGCGCGCTGGATCCGCTCCCGCACCCTCCCTTTCTACCCGCACGCTCTCCCCGCGTGGGCGTGGCGGCGCGCTATCCGCGTGGGCGTGGTGGCGCGCCGGCCACGTAGATGTCGCCGTCGGCCACGTCGGCCGGGCGGGCGCTGCTCGCGCCGGTGAGGATCACGCGGGCCGGGTCGCGGTAGCCGTCGACCACCTCGACCCGCTGCACCGGCCGCGGCGTGGGGATCGTCGCCTCCGGGCGCCACAGCAAGCCGGCGGTCAGCGTGTAGGTGGCGACGGCGGTGACGGCCGGGTCGCTCGACGTGGTGTAGACACGCCAGGTGAGCGGGTCGACCCGCTCCATGTCGCGCACCCGGAGGCCGGACGCCACCTCACGGTCGTGCCAGCCGAGCGGCGTGCGAACGGTCACATGGGTGTGGACAACCCCCGCGGCGTCGAGGCGCATCCACACCGCGAACGGCAGGTGACCGCCGAGCGTGGCGCCGACCAGCTGGATGTAGTCGGGGGAGCGCGGGTTGACCGTCTGGAGTGGAGTGTCGACCACCTTGAGGTGCCGCTCCTGCTCCGCGTCGTCGACCGCCACGCCCAGGTCCACACCGGAGGCCGACCGGAAGCGCAGGTCGGCCGGGCTGAAGTACACGTGGTAGACGTTCTTGTGGTAGCGGTCGTGCAGGTGTCCCTCCGGGCCGCCACCGGCCAATGTGTACACGATGCCGACCCGCTCCGGTCGGCCGGGCGCGGCGGGCTCGTAGCGCAGCTGTCCGATGTAGATCTCGTTCATGTTGTCCGGCCGGTCACGGGGCGCGATCACCCACCGCTCGCCGGTCAGCGTCTCGGCGCTGGCCCAGGTGCGGCCGCCGTCGGTGGAGCGGACGTACTTCATCGGGCGAAAGTCGCTCGGATACCGGGGATCCAGGTCGCCGGCGGTCTCCCGGACGAAGACGACGATGTCGCCGTTCGCGGCCTTGACGACCATCGGGTAGGTGGCGCCGAGCCCTTCCGGGATCTCCGTGTCGGTCCAGGTGCCGGCGATGGAGTGCGGCTCGGGTGAGCGGGCCACCCACAGCTCCCGGTTGTGCATGCCGCGGAAGACCAGCAGGTGCCCGTCGCCGGCCTGGACGATCGTCGGGTAGTTGTGGGTGTCGTTGCCGCCGCCGGCCACCTTGACCGGCGCCGACCACCGCCCCGTGCGGTGGTCGTACTCCTGCACGTAGTTGTCCTCGAACCGCCCGCCCCAGGAGATGAAGGTCTTGCCGGCGCGGCGGTCGTAAACCCCGCCGTTGGTCGGTCGGCGGTCGGTGCGGGCGGCCACGTTGGACGCGACGGTGGTGAACGCGGTGGGCGCGCCGCTCACGCTCGCCCCGGCGGCCGCGGCGGGGGTGTGCAGGGCGAGCGGGGCGGCGATGGCGGCGGCGACGACGTACGGCAGGGCGCGCATCGATCCTCCTCAACGGCGAGGTCTGCGACACGATTGTGCATCCTAATCGCCATCGAGGAAAGCTTCCACATATGTGGATGCCTGGTCGCCGTCGTCCTCCTCCAGCCATGCCTCCAGCAGCGCGTGTGCCATCGACTCGAGCGGCTCGCCCGGCCGGTCCTTCATCGTGCGGCTGGCGTCCGGCATCGCCGCTTCGAGGGGCTCGAGGGTGTGGACGACGGCGTCGTCACTGGTCCGGCAGAGAAGGTGGGTGCGCCGGCGCAGGTACTCGGTGTCCCGGGACGCCATCATGCTGATCGTGCCCCGGCGGGGGTCGTCCGGCCGGATCTCGTAGGTCCAGTGCAGGTCGATCGGGGGCGTCTCGAACGTGCCGTCGTCCGCGCCCACCACCACGTCCCGGGCGCCGCCGACCCAGACCCGATCCAGCGTCAGCGCGTCCACCAGGCTCTGCCACTCGTCCCAGAGCAGCTGCGAGCGCCACAGCATCGCCTGCCGCTTCCAGCCGGACACCGGCTCGCCGTCGACGAAGTCGGCGCCGCGCAGCGGGCCGGCCGTGTGCACGGCGAGCAGCAGCAGGTTGGCGCTGTACGCGGCGTACCGGCCGGGCACCGGGAGCACCCGCGGCTGGTACGCCTCCAGCCGCCGCGGCGCCCGCGCGTGGTGCACGGTCCGCAGCAGGCGCACCAGCAGCCCGCCCAGCGCCCGCCGCTCCGCGGCGTCCACCCTGGACAGCATGCCGCGCAGGAAGCCGACCACCGGCGTGCGCACGCTCAGCACCGAGAAGGACAGCAGCGCGTGCAGCAGGTCGTCGTCGACCGGCGCGGCGCCGAACGAGAGCGTCGCGGCGGCGTCGCGGGCGGCGAGGTCGCGCAGTGCCTGGAGGGTCATCCGCGCGACGAGGAACTCGCCGAACGTGGCGTGCAGGAACTCGTACGTGCCCAGCCGCGTGCCGTCGCGGACCGCGCGGGCCCGGTGCACGAAGAAGAACCGCCCGAGCACGACCTCGGCCCGGCCCAGCGGTGCGCGCAGGTCGTTCACGGCGGGTAGTGGCTCGCCCATGACGGCGGCGAGGTCGGCGGCGAGGTCGGCCTCGGTGACCCATTGGGTGTTGCGGTTGAACATCGCGAACGCGACGAGCGACAGCCGCCGCAGCTCCTCCTCGACCGCCCGCTCGGTGTCGGGTGTGGACAGCCCGGGCCGGTGCTTGGTGACCTCGCGGCGGGCGAAGCTGCGCAGCAGCCGCTCGTACAGCTCGTCCTGCCCGAGCAGGCCTTCGTCGCTCGCGACGGTCAGCTGGCGCAGCGCGTTGCCGTCGGCGTCGTACAGCGCGAGCATGAGCAGCAGCAGCGGCTGCCCGGCCAGGTGGGGATGGGCGAGCACCACGGCCGGCATGAGCGGTGCGAGGCCGCGGGCGGCGAGGTGGGCGGCGTTGGCCCTGTTCCACACGTCGAGCCAGGCGGTGATGCGCTCCTCGTCGAACGGCTCCAGCCGCACCGCCACCGTCCCCTCCGGCGGCCGTGCCCGGTCGGCGACGCTCGTGCGGCTGGTGACGACCACCGCGACCGGGCGGCCCTGGTCGGCCTCGCGGCGCTGGAACGCGGCGACCCGGGTGAGGTAGTCGGACTGGCTCACGCCGGTCGCCTGGAGCAGCTCGTCGAAGCCGTCGAGCATCACGACCGGCAGCGCGTCGCCGGCCGACCGGGCCAGCGCCGGCCACTCGAGGCGTTCGCCGGTCTCGGCGCGGATCGCGTACTCGATCTGGTCCTGTAGGTCGGCGGTGATCGGCACGTCGCGGAGGGCGACCCGCACGGGCAGGAAGTCGGCCGCCGGCAGGCGGGCGGCGAGCACCTTGGTGAGCACCGACTTGCCGGATCCGGGCTGGCCGAGCACGAGCAGCGGCGCCTCGACCGCGCGCGGCGAGGTGAGGAACCCGGCGAGGAACGCCTCCAGGTCGTCGCGGACGTCCACATCGGACCACCAGGCCTCGTCGCTGGTGCGCCCGCCGGCGTTGGCGACCCGGTAGAGCGGTGTCACGTACGCCTCGCCGAGCGTGGGCACCCGCAGCCCCGGCGGCACGTCGCCGGCCTCGACGATCGGCCGGTCGAGCACGGCCTCGTTGGCCCGCGCGAGGGCGGCGCGCCGCGCGTCGGGCAACCGCCCGGTGGAGATGGCGTCGAGCACCCCGCCGAGCCCGGTGAGCGCGACGCCGAGGCCGCGCAGCTCGGCGCGGGTCGCCGAGTGCTCGCGCAGGCCGGACCAGAACGCCACCTCCGGGAAGTCGGCGCCGAGCTGGCGGAACAGCTCCTCGTACCGCGCGCGGGCGGCGGGCGGCAGCGCGTCGAGGGCCTGCCGGAAACGGTCCCGGTCGGTCTCCGGCAGCTTCTCCCACACCGCGAGGCCGCCGGCGAACCGGGCCAGCGCGCCGGACACCTCGCCGTAGTAGCGGTGCAGCCGCTCCAGGAGGCGGTCGTGCGGATCATGCGGGTCGGGCAGCCGCGGGCCCGGTTCGAAGACGAGGTGCGGGAGCGCGGCGCCGCCGCCGGCGACGGCGAGCTGCTCCTCCTTGGTCAGCTCCAGGTCGGCGAACGCGAACGGCAGGTCGGCCTCGGCCAGCGCCTCGAAGAACGCGGTCACGACGATGACCGCGTGTGCGGCTTCGAGGCGCTGGGTCCGCCCGTACCGGGACAGCCCGCTGCGCCGGTCGGACAGCCCGCGGACCACCTGGTGACCCAGGCGCACGAGCTCCGCCGGCAGCGGCACGGCCGCGCTGAGCACCGCGCCGCTGGTCAACGCCTCCAGCGCGTCGACGACCTTGCTGTCCCGTCCGCCGAGCAGGCGTACCGCGTCCGCGTAGCTGAGAACCTGGGGCATGCGCCCGACGCTAGCCGAGCCCCGCTCCTTCAGGCGTCGCGGGTTTGCAGGGCGAGGGCGGCGGCCAGGAGGGCGCCGGCCGCCCACAGGGCCACGACACCGAGGCCGGCCCACGGGCCGATCGGCAGGTCGTCGAGGCCGGTGGTGGCCTGGATGGACTGACCGGCGCTCATCGGGCCGACCTTCTCCAGGCGGCGCTGCCAGTCCTCGTCGGCCATCGTCGCCGCGACGATCGGGAAGAGGTAGAGCAGGCCGAGCACGCAGCCGACGGCCGCCGCCGGGTTGCGGACGAGCGTGGCGACGCCGAGCGCGAGCAGCGCGACGAGCAGCAGGTACAGCACCGAGCCCACCGCCGCGCGGAGCACCGGGCCGTCCGTCATGGACGGTCCGTCGCCGGCGAGCAGCGAGGCCGGCACCGCCACCGCGGCGGCCGGGAGCACGACCGTCGCGAGGACGGCCGCCTTGGCGGTGAGTACGGCCGGGCGGTGGGGGAGGGCGGCCAGCGTCAGGCGCATCATGCCGGTGGCGTACTCGCCGCCGATCGTGAGCACCGCCAGGACCGCGACCACGCACTGTCCGATGTGGAGGCCGGTGAGGCTGGTGCGGGTGGGGTCGCCGCCGGCGCACTCGCCGGGGGAGCAGGCGGCCGCGCCCAACCCGGCCGTACCCACCACGGCGGCCAGCAGCAGCCACACGGTGCCGGGTACGGTCCACAGCTTCGACCATTCGGCGCGGACGTAGGGTCTCACGCGTCCCTCCGGCGCAGCAGCCAGGCGGCGGCGGCCAGCGCCACCGCGGTCCACGCGGCCAGCACCCCGAAGCCGGCCCACGGCGGCAGCGGGAAGTAGCCGTCCTGCGGGATGTACAGGTTGGCCACCTGGTCGTACTGCTTGGCGCTCTGCTGTAGCGCGAACGCCGCCGCCGGCGTCACCCGCAGCACCCACCGCCCGACGTCCACCGGCAGCGCGGCCATCACCAGCAGGTACGGCAGCACGATCGTGGCCACGGCGGCGGTGACCGCGGTGGTGCCGCGGCGCAGCAGCGTGCCGAGGGCCAGCGCGAGCACCGCGGCGACCGCGAGCAGCGCGCCCGTGCCGGCGATCACGCGCAGCTCGGTGGCGGTGCCGACCGGGTGCACGTACACGCCGCTGGAGCGCAGCAGCCGCTGCCCGGCCGTCACCACGACCGCCGCGGCGACCACCCCGGTCACGAACGTCACCGCCGCGACCACCAGGGCCTTCGCGGCCAGCACCCGGCCGCGGTGGGGCGTGGCCGCCAGGGTGGTGCGGATCAGGCCGCGCCGGTACTCGCCGGTCGCCATCATCGTGCCGACCACGACCATCACGATCAGGGCCGCGAACGTGCCGACGAGCGTCGCCGTGATCGAGGTGCCGAGGCCGGCCGCGCCGGACACCGCCGGGGCGATGTCGCCGCTGCCAGTGAGCGTGTGGAGGTCACCGTCCCTTGTGTACTGGCTGTCCCGCCCGGGCAGCTCCCCGACGACCGTTTCGGTCCACCCGTCGCCGGGGGTGACGCTGTCGAAGGTGGCGGTGATCCGGCTGGGCTCGGTGGACGCGCCCATCCCGCCGATCGACTCGCTGACGATCTCCGCGTACTGCGGCGAGGTGGCGAACAGTCCGATCTCCACAGTGGAGGGCAGATCGTCGAGCCGCACCGAGCCGACGTCGGTCCACTGTGCACCATCCACCGACTCCGCGCCGGTGATGGTGTCGCCGGCCCGGGTCAGCCGCAGCCACCGCGGGCCACCACCGGACGAGCCGGCCCGGTCGTGCGTGTAGTCGTGCTGCATCCGTACCCCGTGTGCCGCGGTGAGCATGACCGCCGCGTAGCTGGAGCCGGGCCGGGTGCCGTCCTTGACGATGAGACCGGCCTTGGCCCACGGCGGCAGCGCGGCGCGGCCGGTGGCCAGCCGGCCGGTCATCGACGCCACCCGGGCGGTGACGCTGCCGTCGCCGGTCAGCGGGCGGTGCACGAAGGTGAAGCTGTCGGTCACCTCCGCGCCGTCCGGTCCCACCGGCAGCTCGCACTCCGAGCCCGGGCCGCGCTGCCCGCACGAGCCGCTCATGCCCCCGGTCAGCCCGAGCCCGACCATCGCCACGGCCGCGGCCGCGGTCGCGACCACCCAGCCGCGCACGGTCCGGAACTTCGTCCACTCCGCCCGCACGGCGGTCCAGAACGCTTTGCGGGGCCCCGGGGGAAACGTGGAGCGAAGCGGAGCGTTTTTTTGGGGTGCTTTCACGACGCGGCCCCCCGATATTCGACCGCGTCGCGGGTCAGGTCCAGGTACGCGTCCTCGAGCGTGGCCCGGTGCGCGGAAACCTCGGAGAACGGCACCCGGCGCGCGCCTAGCAGCCCGATGACCTCCTCGGCCGCCAGCCCCGACACGGTCAGCGTGTCCGGCCCGGCCGGTGTCACGCTGCCGCCCGCCTCGGCCAGCACGGCGCCGGCGACCGGCGCGGTGGTCCGCACGGTGACCCGGCCGCCGGCCGCCGCGTTGAGCAGGTCGGCGACGCCCGCGTCGGCGATCACCCGGCCCCGGCCGACGATCACCACGTGGTCGGCGGTGCCCTGGAGCTCGCCCATCAGGTGGCTGGAGACGAGCACCGCCCGCCCCTCGGCGGCGAGAGCCCGCAGGAAGCCGCGGGTCCAGATGATGCCCTCCGGGTCCATGCCGTTGAACGGCTCGTCCAGCATGATCGCGGCCGGGTCGCCGAGCAGTGCGGCGGCGATGCCCAGGCGCTGGCGCATGCCGAGCGAGAAGCCGCCGGCCCGCCGCCGGGCCACCGAGCCGAGCCCGACCACCTCGACCACCTCGTCCACCCGGGACGCGGGCAGGCCCTGCGAGTGGGCCAGCCACAGCAGGTGGTTGCGGGCGGTGCGGCTGGGCTGGAGCGCGCCGGCGTCGAGCAGCGAGCCGACCACCCGCATCGGGTACGGCAGGCTCCGGTACGGCCGCCCGCCCACCAGCGCGGTGCCGCCGTCCGGCCGGTCCAGGCCGAGGATCACCCGCATGGTCGTGGACTTGCCGGCGCCGTTCGGCCCGACGAAGCCGGTCACCTGGCCCGGCCGTACGGTGAACGTCATCCCGTCCAGGGCGAGGTGCGGCCCGTACCGCTTGCGCAGCCCGCGCACCTCGATAGTCGCGTCATCCATGGCCAGGATTTGTACGCCCCGGGCGGTGTCAGCCCGGTGCCGCGCGGCGACACCTCGTTGACACTTTCGGCCTGGCATCGTTGGCACATGCGCGTGCTCGTGGTGGAAGACTTCGAGATCCTGGCCCGGACGATCGGCACCGGGCTGCGCCGCGAGGGCATGGCCGTCGACGTGGTGCTCGACGGCGACGACGCGCTGGAGCACCTGGCCGTCACCCGGTACGACGTGGTGGTGCTCGACCGCGACATCCCGGGCACGCACGGCGACGAGGTGTGCCGGCGGATCGTGGCCGCGCACTCGGCGAGCAGGGTGCTGATGCTCACCGCGGCCAGCACCGTCAAGCACCGGGTCGACGGGCTCGGTCTCGGCGCCGACGACTACCTGCCCAAGCCGTTCGACTTCGCGGAGCTGGTGGCGCGGATCCGGGCGCTCGGGCGGCGCCCCACCACCGTGCTGCCGCCGGTCCTGGAGAGCGGCGACCTGACCCTCGACTCGAACACCCGCGTGGCCGTGCGCGGCGGGCGGCGGCTCGACCTGAGCCCGAAGGAGTTCGCGGTGCTGGAGTGCCTGATGGCCGCCGGCGGGCGGGTGGTGTCCGCCGAGGAGCTGCTGGAACGGGTGTGGGACGAGGCGGCCGACCCGTTCACGACCGCGGTGAAGACGACCGTGCGCCGCCTGCGCGCCAAGCTCGGCGAGCCGCCGGTCGTCCATACCGTGCGCGAGGCCGGATACCGGATCGGCGCCGCCTGATGGGCCGCCTCACGCTGCGCACGCAGCTCGTGCTCCTGTACGCCGTGCCGTTCCTCATCTCCGGCTTCCTGCTGCTGACCTTCTCGTTCGCGCAGAGCAGCTCCTCCGCGCCGGTGGGCAGCGGCCCGGCGCCCGAGGCGAGCGTGCGGGAGGGGCCGGACATCACCCTGTACGCGGTCGTCTTCGTCGTGACCGTGGTGGTCGCGATCGGGCTCGGCTGGTTCGTCGCCGGCCGCTTCCTTCGGCCGCTGCGCGCGATCGTGGCGACCGCCCGCGACATCTCCGCCACCAACCTGCACCGGCGGCTCGGCGACACCGGCCGCGGCGAGTTCGGCGAGCTGGCGCACACGCTCGACGACCTGTTCGCGCGGCTGGAGGCGGCGTTCGAGTCGCAGCGGCGGTTCGTCGCCAACGCCGCGCACGAGCTGCGCACCCCGCTCACCGCCGAGCGGACGCTGCTCCAGGTCGCGCTCGCCGACCCGAAGGCCACCACCGGCACCCTCCGCGCCGCCTGCCAGGAGGTGGTCACGCTCGGCGCCGCCCAGGAACGCCTCATCAACGCGCTGCTCACCCTCGCCAGCGGCGAGCAGGGCGTGGAACGGCGGGAGCCGTTCGACCTCGCGGCGGTGGCCCGGGAGGCGGTGGCGGCCCGCCGCACCGAGGCCCACCGGCGCGGCGTCCGGATCGAGAGCGCGCTGTCGGCGGCGCCGGCGGCCGGCGACCCCAGCCTGGTGGAGCGGCTCGTGGCCAACCTCGTCGACAACGCCGTGCGCCACAACACGCCCGGCGGCCGGGTCGAGGTGAGCACGGCGGCGACCGGCGCGGGCGGCCTGGTCCGGGTGTGGAACACCGGCCCGGTCGTCCCGCCCGGCGAGGTCGAGCGCCTGGTCCAGCCGTTCCAGCGCCTGGGCCGCGACCGCACCGGCCCGGACGGCCACGGCCTCGGCCTGGCCATCGTGCGCGCCATCGCCGCCGCCCACGGCGCCGCCCTCCGGGTCACCCCGCGCCCCGAAGGCGGCCTCGACGTCGAGGTGGCCTTTCCCCGAGGTACCTGACCGGCTGGGAGCGATGGGCTAGCGCGGGCGGGTGTAGCGCTCCCGTCGCACGGTGGCCTTGCGGCCCTTGATGGTGGTGCCGCGGAGGGCGGCGATCACCTCCTCGGCGGCGCGTTCCGGCACCTCGACGAGGGAGAAGCGGTCCGCGATCTCGATCGCGCCGATGTCGCGCCCGCGGAGGCCGGATTCGCCGGCGATGGCGCCGACAAGGTCCTGCGGGCGGACGCCGGCCGAGCGGCCCAGCCCCAGGAACAGGCGGGTCATGCCGCCGCCACCACCCTGGGAGGGGCGGCCGCCGCCCTGTGCGCGCGGCGAGCGGTCTTCGCGGGAGCGGGCCGGCACGTGCGGGATCTCCTCCTCGTCCTCCACGTCGCCGCCGGTGGCGTCGTGGGCGAGCTTCACCGCGGCCAGCGCCACGTCGAGGATGTCGAACTCGTCGGTGAGGGTCTCCACCACGACCCGGAAGCGTTCCAGGTCGTCGTCGGCGAGCAGGCTCTCGTGCAGGGCGGCGCGGGTCAGCTCCAGGCGGCGGGCGCGCAGGTCGGCGACGGTGGGGATCTTCTCGACGGCGATCCGCTGGCCGGTCACCCGCTCGATGGCCTTGAGCATGCGGTGTTCGCGCGGCTCGGCGAGGGTGATCGCGACGCCTTCGCGGCCGGCCCGGCCGACGCGGCCGACGCGGTGTACGTACGCCTCCGGCGCCGACGGGACGTCGTAGTTGACCACGTGGGTGAGCTGCTCGACGTCGAGCCCGCGGGCGGCCACGTCGGTGGCGATGAGCAGGTCGGCGGTGCTCGCCCGCAGGCGGCCCATGACGCGGTCGCGCTGCTCCTGGCTCATCCCGCCGTGCAGCGCCTCGGCCCGGTAGCCGCGGCCGTTGAGCGTCTCGGTGAGCTGGTCGACCTCCTCGCGGGTGCGGCAGAAGACGATCGCGGCGGTGGGCGCTTCGACGTCGAGCACCCGGCCCAGCGCGGCGGGCTTGTGCGCGCGGGCGACCACGTACGCGCTCTGCCGCACCGGCGGCGCCTCGCCCGGCGCGACCGGTGCGCGGCCCATCTCGATGCGGACCGGGTCGCGCAGGTGCCGCTTGGCGATCGCGGCCATGCGGGGCGGCATCGTGGCCGAGAAGAGCACGGTCTGCCGGCCCTCCGGCGTCTGTTCGAGGATGGCCTCGATGTCTTCGGCGAAGCCCATGTCGAGCATCTCGTCGGCCTCGTCGAGCACCACGGTCGCCACCCCGCCCAGCCGCAGCGTGTCGCGGCTCATGTGGTCGAGCGCGCGGCCCGGCGTGGCGACCACGATGTCGACGCCGCGGTCGAGCGCCTGGAGCTGGCGGCCGATCGGCTGGCCGCCGTATATGGGCAGGACCCGCACGCCCAGCTCGCGGCCGTACCGGTGGAACGCCTGCGACACCTGCACGGCGAGCTCCCGGGTCGGCACCAGGACGAGGCCGACCGGGTCGCCGGACCGCCCCTCGCCGGGCAGCCGCTGGAGCACCGGCAGCGCGAACGCGGCCGTCTTCCCCGTGCCCGTCGCCGCCTGCCCGAGCAGGTCACGGCCCTCCAGCAGGGGTGGGATCGCCTCGGTCTGGATCGGCGTGGGCTCCTCGTAGCCCAGGTCGGTCAGCGCGCGCAGCAGCTCCGCGCGCAGCGCGAGGTCAATGAAGGTGGTCACGTGCAGACGTTACGCTGGGCCGCGTGGATCAGCAGGTCGCCCCGCGAACGTTGCGGGGCAATCGCAGCTTCCACGCCTTCTGGGCGTCCCAGATCATGTCGGTGCTGGGCGACTCGTTCACGCAGCTGGCCGTTCCCCTGCTGGTCCTCGACGCGACTGGTTCGGTCGCGAAGGCCGGCCTGCTGACCGGCGCGATGGGCACGACGGCGGTGGTGGCGGGGATCTTCGCCGGCGTCCTGGTCGACCGGGTCGACCGCTGGCGGCTGCTGATTGGCTGCGACCTCGCCCGCATGCTGCTGCTCGCGGTGGTGCCGCTCGTGTGGCTGGCCCCGGATCCGCCGATCTGGGTGCTGTTCGTGCTGCTCCCACTCGCCTCGGCGGTCGGCATCACGTTCCAGGTCGCGGCCGTCACCGCGGTGCGCGGCATGGTCTCCGCCGACGAGGTCACGCGGGCCAACGGCCGCCTGTTCGCCGGCACCGCCCTCGCCTCGGTGGCCGGCCCGGCCGCGGCCGGCGCCGTGTCCGGCTGGATCGGTCCGGCGGCCGCGATCGGCGTCGACGCGGCGAGCTTCGGCTTGTCCGCGCTGCTGCTGCTCTTCGTCCGCATCCCCGCCCGGGAAGCCGCGCCGGAGGCCCGGGCCGGCCGGTGGGACGAGTTCCTGGCCGGCGCGCGGTTCCTGTTCCGGCAGCCGTCCCTGCGCGCGCTGACCGTGCTGCTGACCGCCGTCATCCTGCTGACCTACGGCATCGACGACGTGGTCATCTACCACCTGCGGCAAGGCCTGGACCAGCCGGACGGCACGATCGGCCTGGTGCTGACCGCCGGCGCGCTGGGCACGGTGACGGGTGCCCTCGTCGTCGCCCGGCTCCGCGAACGGCTCGGCTTCGGCGCCACCTGGATCGGATCGGGGGTCGTCACCGGCATCGCGGTGGCGGCGCTGAGCCTGACCAGCCGGCCCGCCGAGGTCGGTGTCCTGATGGGCGCCTACTTCGCCTGCGTGAGCGTGGGCGGCATCTGTTCGATGTCGCTGCGCCAGCAGGTCACGCCGGAGCACCTGCTGGGCCGGGTCACGTCCGCGTTCTGGACGATCCACTTCTCGCTCGGCGGCCTGGGCGCGGCGGCGTTCACGTGGCTGGCCGAGCACCACGGCACGACCCTCACGTTCCTGGTATCCGGCGCCGGCTGCCTGGTCGTGGCGGCGCTCGCGCTGGCGACCCCGGTCCGGCGGGCGCATCCCACGTAGGATCGGTCGATGGGTAGCACCCGGACGGTCCACGGTGCCTGCAACCTGTGCGAGGCGATCTGCGGCCTGCGGTTCACCGTGGAAGACGATCGGATCACGGCGATCAACGGCGACCCCGACGACCCGCTGTCGCGCGGCCACATCTGCCCCAAGGCCATCGCGCTGGGCGACCTCCAGGCCGACCCGGCCCGCCTGCGGCGACCGGTCCGGCGCACGGCCGACGGCTGGGCGGAGATCTCCTGGGACGACGCCTACGACCTCGTCGTGCGCAAGCTCCTGGAGACCCGCCGGCGGTACGGGCCGGACGCGGTCGGTGTCTACCTCGGCAACCCGAGCGTGCACAACTACGGCATCCTCACCCACGGGCGCCACTTCCTCGGGCAGCTGCGCACCCGCAACCGCTTCTCCGCCACCTCCGTCGACCAGCTGCCGCACCAGCTCGTCGTGCACTGGCTCTACGGGCACCAGCTGCTCATCCCGATCCCAGACATCGACCACACCAGCTACTTCCTGGTGTTCGGCGCCAACCCGCTCGCCTCCAACGGCAGCCTCATGACCGTGCCCGACGTGCGGCGCCGCCTCACCGACCTGCGGGCGCGCGGCGGCAAGCTGGTGGTGTTCGACCCGCGCCGCACCGAGACCGCGGCGATCGCCGACGAGCACCACTTCGTGCGGCCCGGCACCGACGCCGCGCTGCTGCTCGCGTTGCTCCACTGTGTACTGGCCGACGGCTCGGCCACACCCACGCCCGGCGTCGACGGCCTCGACGAGGTGCGTGCGGCGGTCGCCGGCTTCACGCCCGAACGCGCCGCCGCGGTCACCGGTGTCGACGCCGCCGTCATCCGGCGCGTCGCGCGGGAGTTCGCCGCGGCCGCCGGTGCCGCCGCCTACGGCCGGGTCGGCGTGTCGATCCAGCGTTTCGGCGCCCTGTCGCAGTGGGCGATCCAGCTGCTCAACCTCGCCACCGGCAACATCGACCGCCGCGGCGGCGCGCTCTTCACCCGCCCGGCCGTCGACCTCGTCGGGGGTGGGATCGTCGGCCCCGGCCACTACGACAAGTGGCGCAGCCGGGTGCGCGGGCTGCCCGAGTTCGCCGGGGAGCTGCCGGTGGCCGCGCTCGCCGAGGAGATCCTGATCCCCGGCGACGGGCAGGTGCGGGCACTTGTCACGGTCGCCGGCAACCCGGTGCTCTCCACGCCGAACGGCGCACAGCTCGACCGCGCCCTGTCCGGCCTGGACTTCATGGTGTCGGTGGACTTCTACGTGAACGAGACCACCCGCCACGCCGACGTCATCCTGCCGCCCACCACCGCGCTCGAACACGACCACTACGACCTGATCTTCCACACGTTCGCGGTACGCAACACGGCCCGCTACTCCGGCCCGGTGCTGCCCAAGCCGGAGGGGGCCCGCCACGACTGGGAGATCTTCACCGAGCTGGCCCGCCGCTACCGGCGCCACTCCGGCGCGAAACGGCGGCTCCGCGCCGACCTGCGCCGCGGCGTGCTGATGCGGCTGCGGCCCGACCAGCTCGTCGCGATCGGCCTGCGCACCGGCCCGTACCGCCTGCGCCTGCGCACGCTGCGCCGCCGACCGTCCGGTGTGGACCTCGGCCCGCTGCGCCCCAGCCTGCCCGCGGCCCTGCACACGCCCGACAAGCGCGTGCACGCCGCCCCGCCGCAGCTGCTGGCCGCGCTCCGCGACGGCACCGCCGAGCTGCTGGCCGCGCCCGCGGACGGCGAGCTGCGCCTGATCGGCCGCCGCCACCTGCGCAGCAACAACTCGTGGATGCACGGTTTTCCCCGCCTGACCAAGGGCCGCCCACGCCACCACCTGCTGATGCACCCCGACGACCTGGTCGCCCGCGGCCTGCACGACGGCGAACGGGTCCGGGTCACCTCGCGCGTGGGTGAGGTCGAGGTCGAAGTGGCCGCGACCGCCGACATCATGCCCGGCGTGGTGAGCCTGCCGCACGGCTGGAGCCACACCCGCGTCAACGACCTCACCGACGACGAGTTTCTGGACGCGCTGTCCGGCAACGCCGCCCTCAACGGCGTCCCGGTCACCGTCGTCGCGCTCCGGTAGCGTCCGGTCAGGACCCGACGTCGAGCGGCGCCGTGCTACGACGAGCCGCCCTACCGTCAGGCCCGGCGCAACGTGCCGGACGTGACCGCCAGGACGCCGACCGCGACGAGCAAAAGTCCGTCGACGACGGCCACCGGGCGGGGGCCGACGGAGTCGGCGAGCCCGCCGAACCCGAAGAACGTGGTGACGATGCCGACGTTCTGCACGATGCCCATCATGGCCGTGGTCCGGGACAGATGCGTCGGCGGTGACGCCGTGACGACCAGGGGAGTGAGGTGGGTGGCGGCGAGTCCGTATCCCGCTCCGACCACCAGCGCGCCGGCGAGGCCGAAGAAGAGGTTCGGCATCAGGGCGATCGAGATCGCTCCCGCGCCGGCGACGACGATGCCGGCGGCGGCACCGACCCCGAGCCGGCGCACCGTCCCGCGACGCGAGATCGCCGCCGCCACGACGAAGAACGCGAGGCCCTCGGCGCCGATGAGCCATCCGACGGCCGTCGCGTCCCAGCCGTGCTCCCGTACCAGCAGCGGTACGAAGAGGGTCACGACCGGGCCGAGGAACGCCGCCGCCGCGGCCATGAAGAGCAACGCCGTTCGCAGCAGGGGATCGCGCGCGACGAGCCGGATCCCGTCCCGGAGCTGCGCGCCCACGGGGGTGCGGTCGGCCGGTGGTGGCGGCGTGAAGGCCGGCCGGACCGCGGCCAGGGTCGCCATGACGAGCGCGAGGGCCGCCGCGTTGACGACCGCCGCCACCGCGAGGTCGCCGGAGGCCAGCACACCGCCCAGTGGCGCCGCGACGAAGGCCGCCATCCGCAGGCCCGCCTGCTGGGTCGCGTGGGCGCGGGAGAGCTGGTCGTCGGCGACCAGCCGGCGCACCATCGACATCGACGCCGGTAGGTAGAACCCGTTGACGACGCCGGAGACCGTGCTGTACAGGATCAGCACCCACAGCGCTGTATCGACAAACCTCGCTACGGTGGCCAGGCTGAGCGAGACCACCACCATCGTCACGAGTGCCGTGGTCATGACGCGCTTCGGGCCTACCCGGTCCACGATGGTGCCGCCGACCATCAGCAGCACCATCTGGGGGCCGATTCCGCACGCCAGCACCGTCGCCGCCGCGGTGCCCCCATGGGCCGTCGCGGCCCACTGCAACGCGATCACGAACGCGCCGCTCCCGATCGAAGCGACGGCCGTGCCGCGGAACCACCTGCGGTAGTCCCTCGGCAGCGACGCGCTGGCCACTGCCGAGGGTTGGCCGGGGATCATGACACCGCTGTCGTCCGATGGGGATCGATGGTGGCCACGAGGGCGCGACCCGCGTCGGTCAACGGCAGCTCCGCGGCGGCCGTCTCGTGGGCCGCGAGCAGGTCCTCCCGCGACTGGGCCAGCCGCTCCGGGATGGCGTGCTCGCCCAGCCGGCTCTGCCACTCGCACAGCCGCGCGAGGACGAACAGCTGGTGCAGCAGTCCCGCCGCCGTGCGGAGGTCCTCGCGCAGCGGGGTCTGGTACAGCCGGCCGCCGTCGTCGTGCAGGCAGGTCGTGCTCGAAAGGAGCCCGTTGAGCCGTACGTGCGACGACTCATGGATGATTTCCTCCGCCAGGACCACTGGCTGCAAGAGGTCCGAGGCGCGGATGCCCACCATACCGTGCGTATAGATATCGGTAAAGCCTATCGTCATGCCGGCGGTGAAGAATGTGAGGCAGCACAAGGTTACCGACATTTCCTCCAGCATGTCCGGCCAACATGTGGCCACCAAGCTGTGCGCCTCGCGGAGAGGTTTCCGGAAATCGAGGTCTTCCGGCTGGTAGAAGGTAATTGGTTCGAGATCGTCGAAGCGGGCCGAGTCGGCCTGGTGCCGCTCGACGGTGCGCGCTACGACGGCGTCGTCCGGAGGGACCAGGTCGACCGCGAACATCCCGTCCGCCGCGGTCTTCCGCGCCCGGTCGCGACTCTCGACGATCGTGCGGACCACGTCCGCCCTGGACAGGGCCGGGGTTCGTCCGGCCTGCACCGCCCATCCGACGGAGATCGACGCCGGGTGCACGAGGTCGCCGCCGATCTCCCGTTCGAGCTCCAGCGGATCGCATTCGAAGGCCTTGCCCAATTGAGTCCCGAGAAACCGCGAGAGCGCGGCACGTTCGAGCCGCGCTCTCGACGGATCGGGCTGCCAATGCAGCTCCATCAGGGATACTCAGCCGAAGACCGTGCCCGCGGCCCGCTGCTCGGAGATGGCGATTTCGGGAAGGGCCGCCACCGTGAGTTCGACCTGAGCCATTTTTCCTCCTTGTTTCGTTGGGGCGAAGGCACTATTTGCCGACGCCTGTCGATATTGGCAAACCGTGCTTACGCCCCACTTGCACCAGACTTTCATGTGACTAACGTCAATGCGTATGGTGCTGATATTTGTTTCGCGGTTCACCGGTGGGTGGCGACCGGCTGCGGCGCGGCGGTGGCCGGCGCGGGCTGGGTGTAGAGCGCGACGGCCATGGCCAGCAGCAGGGCGCCGTAGACACCCACGCCGCCGGGCAGCGCCTTGGTGAACGAGAGGCCGAGCAGGATCGTGGTCCAGACCCCGGCCGCGAGCGGGGTGTACCGCCGCCAGCCCCGCCACACGCCCGCGCTCAGGGTCGCCCGCCCGGCCAGCAGCAGACCGACGGCGGAGACCAGCGTGCCGAGGCCGAACATCGAACCCACGGTGGCCGCGGTGGTGTCGTCCATCGCCGCGTCGCGGATCGGGATCGAGGCCAGCTCGGCGAGCGTCAGCAGCAGCGTGCCCGCCACGGCCAGCGCGGTGCCGGCCCGTCCGGCGCGGGAGGTACCGGTGGCGCCGGCGCGGGCGAAGGCGACCAGGCCGACCGCGATGAGCAGGTGCAGGAGCGCGTAGACGGCGGTCACGACGACGAACGCGCCGGCGGACCACGGGTAGCTCCATCTGTCGTCGGAGACGTCGGTGGTGGGCTGGACGGCGAGCTGGACGACGGCGCCGGCGAGCGCGGTGCCGGCCGCGCCGGTGGCGAATGCCAGGGCGCCGCGGCGGATCGAGGTGGTCATTGCCTTCTCCCTCCGGTTTCGGGTGTTGACGGAAACGTAGGAACCGGCGGGCCGGCGGGGCATCGGTGCGGGAGCGCAATCGCGGATCAGTGCTGGCACTGATCGGGGACGAGCGGTCGCACGATTGCCCGGCGGCTCCGGCGGTTGGGAGAATTTCGCAGGTGAGGGGCTTGCGGCTGGCGGTGTTCCCGGCGGCGTTGTGCGCGGCGACGCTGGTGCTGGAGGCCGCCGGCGCCGGGCTCTCGTGGGGGTTGGAGTCGCGGTTCGAGACCGTGGTCTACGCCGTCTACGTCCTGACGCTCGCCGTCTCCGGAGCGCTGATCGCCTCGCGGCATCCGGGCAACCCGATCGGCTGGCTGTACCTCGGGACGGCCCTCTTCACCGCGATCACGGGCGATGTCGCCCAAGGGTGGGGGCTGCGCGCCGCCGCCAACGGGTGGCCGGGCGGGCCGTTCGGGGAGTGGGTCGCCGCGGTGAGCTGGATCCCGTGCGGGACGGCGGTCGTGTTCACGATCCTGCTCTTCCCGGACGGGCGGCTGCCGCGAAGCCGGTGGCGCGCGGTCGGGTGGGCGAACGCGGCCGGCGCCGCGCTGCTGCTGCCGGGCTGGGCGCTCAGCCCGGACATCGACTACGTCTTCCTGAGCGGGCGCAACCCGTACGCGATCCCCGCCGTACCGACTGGCGGGCTGGTCGCCGCCGGGATGGTGCTGTTTCTCGGCTCGCTGGTCCTGTCCGTGGTGCCGCTCGTTCGGCGTCTGCGGCGGGCGACCGGGGTGGAGCGGCAGCAGCTGAAGTGGGTGGTCTTCGGGGCCGGGCTCGCCGCCGCGCTGCTGCCGCCGGTGGCGCTGCTGTGGGGCGTGACGCCACTGGTCCAGCCGGTCGCCGCCGTGGCGCTCGTCGCGCTGCCGGTGGCCACCTGCGTGGCGATCCTGCGCTACCGGCTGTACGACATCGACCTGGTCATCAGCCGCACCCTCGGCTACCTGGCGCTCACCGCGCTGCTTGCCGCGGCCTACGCGGCCAGCGTGCTGTTGCTGGGCATCGTCGTCGGGCGCCGGTCGCCGTGGGCGACCGCCGGCGCCACGCTCGTGGTGGCCGTCGCCTTCAAACCACTGCGCGACCGGATCCAGGCCGCGGTCGACCGGCGGTTCAACCGGGCGCGGTACACGGCGCTCGAGCGGGTGGAGACGTTCCTGGAACGGCTGCGCGCCGGCCGGGCGGTCCCCGAGGAGATCGAGACGGTGCTCCGCGAGGCGGTCGAGGTCGGCGACCTCGACGTGCGGATCAACCTTCCGGACGGCGTCGTCGACCTGCGTGGCCGGCCGATCGCCGGGCACCGCGACGACGGGCGCGACCGGTGGCCGATCCGGCGGGGCGGCACCACGCTCGGCGAGGTGCTGGTCGGCGCCCCGTCCGAGCGGGTGCGGGCGCTGCTGCCGACGCTCGTCGACGCGGGCGCGCTGGCCGTGGAGATGGCCCGGCTGCGGGTCGAGCTGCGCCGCCAGCTGGCCGAGGTCGGCGCCTCCCGGGCGCGGATCGTCGCGGTGGCCGACGCCGAGCGCCGCCGGATCGAACGCGACCTGCACGACGGCGCCCAGCAGCGCCTGGTGTCGATCGGGCTGGCGCTGCGGCACGCGCAGCACGCCCTCGACGGCACCAACCCCGAGGCGCGCCAGACCCTCGACGGGGCGATCGCCGAGATCACGGTGGCGATCGACGAGCTGCGCGAGCTGGCGCAGGGCCTTCGGCCGGCCCACCTCGACGGCGGGTTGGGGCCGGCGCTGCGCGAGCTGGCCCGGCGCGCGCCGCTGCCGGTGCGGGTCGACACGACCGCCGACCGCTTCCCGGCGGAGGTGGAGACCGCCGCGTACTTCACGGCCTGCGAGGGCCTCACCAACGCGGTCAAGCACGCCCGCGCCACCGCGATCGTGCTCAGCGCCGGCCGCGACCGGGACACGCTCGTCGTCCGCGTCGCCGACGACGGGGTCGGCGGCGCCCACCCGCGCGACGGCTCCGGCCTGACCGGCCTCTCCGATCGGGTCGCCACCCAGGGTGGCAGGCTCACCGTCGACAGCGTGCCGGGACGCGGCACTGTCCTGACCGCGGAGTTTCCATGCGTGTGGTGATCGCCGAAGACCAGGCCCTGCTGCGCGAGGGCCTCGCCCGCCTGTTCCGCGACGGCGGTCACGAGGTGGCGGCCACCCACGCCGACGCGGAGGGTCTACTGTCGACGGTCGCGGCAACCGGGCCCGACCTCGTGGTGCTGGACATCCGGATGCCGCCCACGTTCACCGACGAGGGCGCCCGCGCCGCCGCCACCATCAAGGAGCACCACCCCGCGGTGGGCGTGCTCCTGCTCTCCCAGCACATCGAGACCGCGCACGCGATGACGCTCGCCACCCGCGAGGGCTTCGGCTACCTGCTGAAGGACCGGGTGCTGGAGGTCGGCGACTTCCTGGCCACCGCCGAACGCGTCGCGAACGGCGGCTCGGCGCTGGAGCCGCGCGTGGTCGCGCACCTCGTCGCGCCGGTACACGGTGGACCCCTCGCCAGGCTGTCGGAGCGGGAGCGGGGCGTGCTGGAGCTGATGGCGCAGGGCCTGACCAACACCGGCATCGCCGGCCGGCTCGTCGTCAGCGAACGCACCGTCGAGGCGCACGTCCGCCACATCCTCGTCAAGCTGGACATCCCGGAGAGCGAGGACGGGCACCGCCGCGTCCTCGCCGTCCTGGCCCACCTGCGGGCGGTCCACGAGATCCCTTGAGTTGCGGGCCCTAGGTGGCGCAGAGCAGGCGGGCACCACCCCAGTCGCCGTGGTCGGCGCCGTTGCCGTTGCCGCCGTCGGTGATCCGCAGCTCCAGCCGGGCGCCGCCGGTCACGTCGGCGGTGATCGGCTGGGCGGCGGCCGAGCCGGTCAGCACGCCGGTCGCGGCGCGGCGTTCGCCGTCGACCCACACCTCGAACGCGACCGAGCCGCTCGCGCCCATCTCGTCGTCGACGCCGACGTCCGCGCGGAACGACGTGCAGCCGCCACCGAGGTCGACCACCACGCGGGAGGTGGCGTGGGCGCCGACGCCCTTCTCGTACACCACCCCGCCGATCGTGATCGGCCGCCCGTCGCCAGCCGGCTGCTCGGCGTTGCTCATGTCCCGCTCGACCGGGCCCCAGCCGTTCTCCGCGACCAGGAACGGCAGGTCGCTGACCCACCGGCCGCCCGGCGGCAGCGGGGCGCGGACCGTCGCGGTCGCCGTCGCGGTGGTCGGGAAGCCGTTGGTCGTGGCGGTGACGGTGGCGGTCAGGTCGTAGCGGCCGACGTCTGTGCCGGCCGGCGCGGTCACCGTGAAGGTCGCTTTCGACGGCGTGCCGTACGCCACGGTGCCCAGGTCCGCGGTGGCGGGCGTGACGGTCCAGCCGGCCGGCGCGGCAAGGGTGGCGGTGGTGCCGGACGCGCCGCCCGCGCACCGCGCCGACACCGTGACGGCCACCTCGTGCGGCTGGCCCGGCGTGATCTGTTCGCCGGCCGCGACGGCCACGTCCGGCGGGCAGGGCGCGGGCGCCCGCGAGTCGGGTACCCCGCCGGCGCGCATCTCGTCCCCGGTCAGCGGCCGGATGACGAGGGAGTACTCGTGCGTGCGGGTGGGGGAGACGCGGAACTCGTCGAGCACCGAGTTGGGCGTCTCACCCATGCCGGTCTCCCCGGCCGCCGCGTGCAGGGTGACCCAGCCGTCGTTGCGGACCAGCGGCAGCTGGAAGTCGTACTCGGCGCGGGCCAGCTCGTCGTACGGCGTCACGCTCACGTCGATGTCGCCGCCGACCAGCAGCCCGCGCCGTCCATCGTGGAGGGTCGCCCACCGGGCGCCGGTGTGGTTGCCGTACGCCTGCGGCCGCGAGTAGCGCACGTACTGCCCGTCGACCGTGTCCCGCCACACGCCGGTGAAGGCGCCGCTGGACCGGTCGTTGTACGTCTCGTGTGGACCCTTGCCGTAGTAGGCGAACCGGTCCATCGACTCGGGCACCCGCAGGCTGACGCCGACCCGGGGCAGGTAGGGCAGCGAGCCCAGCCGGCTGCCGCGTGGCGTGACCGTGTGGTCGAGCGTGATCGTGCCGCGCCCGTCGATCCGGTAGCGCAGCACCTGGTCGAAGGCGAGCAGGCCGGGCTTGCCGGTGGCGGTGGCGCGCACCTCCACGACCGCCGCACCATCCACCGTGGACGCCGACACGCCGGTTACCGCCGTGGTGAGCCGGTCGAGCCCCAGATCGTGCCACACCTCCCGGTCGGCGGTGCCCCAGCCGTACGTCTCGTTGCTCGTCGGCGGCCGGTACACGTCCAGCTCCGGTCCGGTGCGCAGCAGCTCCCGCCCGGCGGCCGACATCGAGGTGAGTGTGCCGGTGGCGGTGTCGAAGCGGTACCGCCAGCCCTTCCCGGCGACCACGACGGCCTTGTCGTCGCGGGTGAGCGCCGGGCCGGTCGCCGGCGGCGCCTGTGCGACGCCGGGCACGACCCGACCCCCGGCGGCGAACTGGTCCCAGCCGTACCGGACGCCGTCGCGGCCGACCGCCTCGACGCGGAGCCAGCGCTCCCGGTCGTGCGGGTTGGGCGGCGCCTGGCCGACGTCGAGCGGGACGGTGGTGCCGGGGGCCAGGCGCAGGCGCCGGCTCCCGGAGCGCAGCGTGCGGTCCACCTCGACCAGCGACCACCGCACGGTCACGTCGAGCGCGCCGGCCGGCTGCTCGTTGTGGACGTCCACCGTGGAGCCGGCTTCACGCGCGAACCGGACCGGGGCGTGCGCCCAGGCCACCTCGACGGTCTCCGGCTGCCGGTACCGGTCGGTGCCGACCATCCCGTCCGTGCCGGAGAGGCTGATGCCGAGGCTGTCGAAGTCGCCGCGCCGGGACGAGCGCTCGAAGTCCAGAGCCAGCGCCGGCGTCGCCGAGGCGCCGTAGATCCGCACCGTGTCGATGGCGCCGCGAGCCAGCCGGCCGCGCAGGTCGTCCTGCTGGGTTTGCGCGTTGCGGCCGACGTTCACCTCGTACAGGCCGGGGTCGAGCGCGCCGGTGCGGGCGGCGCTGGCCACCTCGGTGCCGTCGATGGACAGCCGCAGCCTCGACCCGTCGTAGACGCCGGTGACCCGGTGCCAGGCGCCGTACCAGTCGGCCGGCACCGGCGCGGCGACGGTGGCCCACGCGTCGGTGGTGACGCCGAACTCGAGCGTGTTCTGGTCGCGCATCTGGAGCGCGTACGCCCGGCCCTTCGTGACGATCGGGAAGCTGCCGGCCCAGGCGCCCGGCCGCACCCACGCGTCGAGCGTCACCGCCGTGCCGGTGAAGTCGAGCCGCGGGTCGCGGAACGTGCTCACGAAGTCGTCCAGGCTGGACAGCTCCAGGTGACCATCCACTATGGCCGGCTTGCCGACGAAGAAGGCCGGTATGCCGTTCGGCGACGAGTCGGGCGTGAAGACGAGTGGCTGGCGCAGGTTGGCCTCGGCCCAGTCCCAGATGAAGCCACCCTGAAGCGACGGGTACCGGCGGGTCAGCGCCCAGAACCGGTCGAAGTTGCCCATGCTGTTGCCCATCGCGTGCGCGTACTCGCCGAACACGATGGGGCGCGTCGCAGTGCGCCCGATCGACTCCACGTAGGACGGTGTCGGGTAGCGCGGTCCCCACACGTCCGCGTACGGCGCGTCGCCGTTGGGGCTGTTCGACTGGTGGTAGAGCAGCCGGGTCGGCTCGTTGGCGTCGGCCCACGCGGCCATCGCGAAGTGCGCGGTGCCGAGCCCGGCCTCGTTGCCGGTGTCCCAGATGATCACGCTCGGGTGGTTCTTGTCGCGGGCCACCATCGCCTGGAACCGGTCGGCGAACGCGGCCTGCCACTCGGGCCGGGAGGCGAGGCAGTCGTCGGGGCAGTTCTCGTGCGAGTGGGTCTCGATGTCGACCTCGTCGGCGACCCACAGCCCTTCCCGGTCGGCCAGGTCGTAGAAGTACGGGTCGGACGGGTAGTGGGAGGTGCGGACCGCGTTGATGTGCATGCTCTTCATGAGCGCGACGTCGCGGCGCTGCGCCGCCCGGGTGACGTGCCGGCCGGTGTCCGGGTCGGTCTCGGCCCGGTTGGTCCCCTTGACGAGGACGCGCTCGCCGTTGACGAGCATCTGGGCGTCGCGCACCTCGACCTCGCGGAACCCGACCGCCTGCGCGGTGGTGTGCGTGACCCGCCCGCGGGCGTCGACGAGCTCCAGCACCAGCGCGTACAGGTGGGGCGCGTCGGCGCTCCACTTCGCCGGGTCGGCGACGGCCGCGGTCAGCGTGTCCCGGCCGGCCATCGTGGCGACGGTCCGGCCGCGGGCGTCGCGCAGCGTGCCGCGCACCGTGTAGCCGTCCGTCGCGCCGCCGAGTGCCACCCGGGCGGTCAGCGTCGCGTCGCGGTAGTCGCCGTCGAGGTCGGTCGTGACGTACGCGTCGCGCAGGTACGTCGCCGGCGTCGAGTACAGCCAGACCTCCCGGAAGATACCGCTGTAGCGCCACTGGTCGACGTCCTCCAGGTAGGCGCCGGAACCCCACCGGTGCACCTGCACGGCGACCCGGTTGCGGCCGGGCCGCACCGCGTCCGTGACGTCGAACTCGGCCGGCGTGTAGCCGCCCTGGTCGTACCCGACGTAGCGGCCGTTGACCCAGACGAAGTAGCCGCTGGTGACGCCCTCGAAGCGGAGCACGGTGCGGCGGCCCGACCACGACCGCGACACGTCGAACTCGCGCACGTACGCCCCGGTGGGGTTGACGTCGCGCGGCACCCGCGGCGGGTCGTCCGGCCAGATCTCCTCGGGAATGTTGCGAAACATCGGGTGGTCGACGAAGTCGGACTGCCAGGTGTGCGGCACCTTCGCCACCGGCCAACCGGACACGTCGTAGTCCGCGCCGTGGAAGCCGGCCGGCACCTCCTCGGGCCGGTCCGCGACGCTGAGCCGCCACTCACCGTCCAGCGTGGACGTCCACGGCGACCGTGCACTGTGCTCGGTCACGTCGTCGGCCGCCGTACGCGCGTCCGCGTAGGGGCGCAGCATCGCGTGCGGCGCCTCCTGGCCTTCCCCGGTCATCCCGGGATCGTCGAGGTACCGGTAGACGTCCTCGACGGTCACCGGACCCGCGCCGCCCGGCGGCGCCGCGGCCGCCGGCAGCGCACCCGGCCAGGCCAGGACGAGAAGGGTGAGGGACGCGAGCAGGCGACGAGCTGTCACAGCTCTTCCTAACATCCACCTATGCACATGTTCAAGCCGTTCTGTTCGAATGCGAACGCTTTACACCCCGCCCAAAGACAGAGATCCGGGCTACCGCGACGTCCGTCGTGGTCCCGACCGTCGCTCCCGCGGCCTCATCCGTCCGCCGCTGGTCCCGCTCACCCCTCCCACCCTGCTCCTTGGGACGGGCGGGGCGGGCGGGTGAGGCGGGGACCTGGCAGTGGTGGCTACAGGGGGATGGCGG
Source organism: Phytohabitans sp. LJ34 (assembly GCF_052068095.1). Classification (NCBI taxonomy): domain Bacteria; kingdom Bacillati; phylum Actinomycetota; class Actinomycetes; order Micromonosporales; family Micromonosporaceae; genus Phytohabitans; species Phytohabitans sp. LJ34. The sequence continues at coordinate 156,624 of NZ_JBQHDG010000017.1, forward strand.
TGCCGTGGCGGCAGCCAGAACAGGCGACCGAGCTGAGCCCGGTCCAGGTGTTGAGGTCGGTGCTCGTCGCGGGGTAGACGCCGCCGCCGGTGGAGTACCGGTCGACGTAGATGCGCCAGCGGCCGTCGTCGAGGCGGACCAGTGACGGGCCCTCGTAGCCGGAGCTCCACAGTCGACCGCGGTTGACCCAGCCCTCGTAGAGGTTGCCGGTGGTGGTCCAGTGTTCGATGTACTTGCCGGTCTCGTCCTTCGTGAACGCGTGCCACGTGCCGCCCGACTTCACGACGAACGTGTCGATGTGGTTGGTGCCCAGGCCCCACATCTGCGACGGGCCGCTCCACGACGTGAGCGCGGTGTTCTGCGCGGTGTACACGTACGGGCGGAAGCAGTTGGAGCACGTGGTCGCCGCGATGCTCGCGATGATCCGCACCGTGCTTCCCTCCACGTAGAACTCCGGCGCCCAGGTGAAGCGGGTGTTCGCGATGCCGGAGTTGACGCTCGCCACGTGCGTCCAGGAGGTGAGGTTGGTGCTGGAGGCGATGTTGAAGTAGGTGGAGTTGGTGGTCCACGACTGCACGGTGTACGCGATGTAGTACCGGCCGTTGTGCTTGAGGATGCTCGGGTCGCGCAGCACGCCGGTCGGCCCGTGGTAGTTGGTGTCGGCGAGCACGCTGTAGCTTGTGCCGCCGTTCGTGGACCGGTAGACCCACAGCTCCTCGTCGGCGACGGCGTCGCCCTTGAACGTCGTGTACACCAGCGTGGTCGCGGCGGTGGCCGGCGCGGGCGCGACCACCAGCGCGCCGACGACGGTGAGCAGCGCGGCGACGAGACGGCGCGTCATGACTGGGTCCTCGTCCACTGCTGGTTGGTGCCGGAGCCGCACGCGTACTGCTGGATGTCGGCGCCGTCGGCCGTGTTGGCGCTGACCACGTCGAGGCACTTGCCGCTGTGCCGGGCGCGGAGCTGGAAGTAGCCGCCCGTCGCCACCCACTGCCATTGCTGGTTGGTGCCGCCTCCGCAGGTGTACTGGATGACGTTGGCACCGTCCGCTGTGGACGCCGACACGACGTCCAGGCACTTGCCGGAGTTCTGGTTGACCAGGCGCACGTAGCCGCCGCCGGCGTCCTGGAACTCCCACTTCTGGTTGCCGCCGCCGTTCCACGGGTACTGCTTCACTTCGGCGTTGTTGGCGGTGGAGTTGCTGACCACGTCCATCACCTTGCCGCTGTGCCGGGCGGTGACGCGGTAGTACACGGGGGAGTTGCCGGTGATCGTGCCGGTGGCCGCGTCGATGGTGATCGACGGCGACCAGCTCAGGCTCATGCTCGTGTTCGACGGGAACGTGATCGGCAGCCACACGTACTGCGAGTCGTTGACCGGCCCACCCCAGGCGCCGGCCCAGCGGTCGCCCATGTACAGGTAGCTCGTCGTCGAGGTGCCCTGGATCGGCAGCACGTACGTGGGCTGCGAGCTGAACGTGGTGCCGTTGCCGACGTTGGTCCAGCCGCTCCACGGCCCGGAAATGCTCGACGCGGTGGCGTACTGGGCCTGGTTGGGGTTCCAGCCGGTCGCGCCCGAGGTGAGCAGGAAGTAGGTGCTGCCCCGCTTGAACATGGCGGGCGCCTCGCGGTGGGCGCCGTCCCAGAAGTTGCCGACCAGGCTGGCCACGTTGAGGTAGTCGGCGGTGAGCCGGTAGATGTGCAGGTCGTAGTTCTCGTCCGCGGCGGAGATCATGTACGCGGTGCCGCCGTCGTTGTACAGCGTGATGTCGCGCGACATGTGCTGCCCGAGCGGGCGGAAGCTGCCGTGCCAGGTGTAGGCGCCGTCCACAGTGGTCGACGAGGCGACGGCGGCCCGCGCCTCGCTGTAGTTCGACCCGTTCTCCTTGTGCATCCACATCACGTACCGGCCGGTGCTGGCGTTGTAGATGACCTTCGGCCGTTCGATGTTGGCGACGTTGAGCTCGGCGGCCGACGACTGGGTCAGCACGTTGTTGCGAAACTCCCAGTTGCGCAGGTCCGTCGAGCGGTAGACGGAGACCGCCCGGAAGGTGTTGTTGGCGTTGCGGTTCTCGCCGAACCAGTAGTAGTAGCTGCCGACCTTCAGGACGCCGCCGCCGTGCGCGTGCACCACGGCGCCGGAGGTGTCGGTGAACTGCGTGCCGTTGGTGACGGTGACCGGTGCCGCCTGCGCGGGAGCGGCCGGCACGGCCAGCGCGCCCGCGGTCAGGGCGAGCGCCGCCCCGAGCGCCAGCAGCCGTCTGTTGCTTCTCACGTCGTTTCCTCCCGGGCGAAGGCATCGATGGCTATCACATTGGTAACACCCTGGTAACGTTCACACCAGGGTTCGAAGCCAGCCGATCGAGAACGTTCACACCCGAACAGACGCGTGATCAAAGGTCCTCTCAAGCAGCTCCAACTGCTGGAGAGGACCTTTGATCACGCGCGGGTGACCGAGGACGCGCGCACGACCAGGTCGGGTGCGAGCAGGACGCGGTGGGCCGGCCGGCGTTCGCCGCCGAGCAGGCGGGCCACCATCAGCTCCACCGCGAGGCGGCCGATGTGGCTCTTGGGCGGGCGCACCGCGGTGAGCGCGGGCTCGGCGAGGTGGGCGACCTCGTCGTCGTACGAGACGATCGCCATGTCACCGGGCACCTGCATGCCGTGTTCGGCGCAGCACCGGGCGAGGTCGGCGGCCTGCGGGTCGCTGTGCACGACCAGTCCGGTGATCCCGGCGCGGCGGCACTCGCGCAGCAGCTTCACGCTCTGGCCCGGCGTCACCCACCACTGCGACGCGAGCACGGCCGCGAGGGCGGGGTCCGCGCGGGCCGCGTGCCACGCGCGCAGCAGGTGGGCGGAGGTCGGGCTGTCCCGGTCGAGGACGAGGCCGACCCGCCGGTGCCCCTGCTCGCACAGGTGCCCGACGGCGAGGTCGAGGCCATGCGCGTGGTCGGTGCGCACCCACTCGACGGCCGGGGTGGAGGCGAGCGCGGCGGGCCAGCTTCGCGGCTGCCGCTCGACGAAGACGACCGGCACGGACAGCCGGCCGATCCAGTCGGGCGGCACCCGGCCGTCCAGGCTCGGCGCCAGCAGCAGGCCGGCCACCTCGCCCGCCTCGACGAGCCGCCCGACCTGGCGGCGGTCCTCCTCCGGGTCGTAGCTCGACCCGCGCAGCTGGAGGTCGACGCCGAGCGCCGCCGCCGCGGCCCGCGCACCGGCGATGACCGCCGGCCAGTAGAAGTCGAGCGACGGCACCACCATGCCGAGCGTGTACCGGATCGAGACCCGGTGCGGCGGGCTGGTCGCGGCCCGGCGGGACGGCAGCGTGGCACCACCGTGCACTTTGGACACCAGGCCGCGCTCGGCGAGCGCGGCGATGTCGCGGCGGATCGTCAGCTCGCTGACGCCGAGCTCGCGGGCCAGGTCACGGACGCGTACCGCGCCGCGCCCGCGCAGCTCGGCGAGCAGCCGCTCCTGCCGCTGGGTCCCGAAGAGACGCTCAGTGGTCACGACACACCCTCCTTGCCTGCCGGGCTCGGTCGCTCGTGCGGCGCTCAAGGCGACGTCTTCCCTCGCCACGCCGAAACCCCGACTTCGTCGGCGGCGCGGCTCAGTCCAGACGCCGCAGCGCCAACTCGCTCCTCGCTTAGCGGGCCAACCAGCCTCCGTCCACGGCCAGGACGGCGCCGTGCACGTACCGGGCGGCATCGGAGGCGAGGAAGACCACGGCGCCCATCAGGTCCTCGGGCGTGCCCCAGCGGCCGGCCGGGATGCGTCCGCGGATCTCGCGTTCCCGGTCGGGGTCCTCGCGCAGGGCCGCGGTCTGGTCGGTGGCGATGTAGCCCGGTGCGATCGCGTTGACGTTGACGCCCGCGCCGGCCCACTCGTTGGCCAGGGCCCGGGTGACACCGACGACGGCGTGCTTGGCCGCGGTGTACGACGGCACCCGGACGCCGCCCTGGAAGGAGAGCATCGACGCGATGTTGACGATCTTCCCGTGTCCCTGGCCGAGCATCACCCGCCCGGCCGCCTGGCACAGGTGGAACACCGCGTCGAGCTGGATCCGCAGCACCGCCGACCAGTCCTCCGGCGGGTGCGTCGCGGCGGCCGAGCGGCGTATCGTGCCGGCGTTGTTGACCAGCACGTCGAGCCGGCCCAGCCCGGCGACCACCGCTGCGACCGCGTCGCCGAGCTCGTCCGGGCCGGCGGTGGACAGGTCGGCGGGCACGACCAGCGCCCGCCGGCCGAGCTCCTCGATCCGCGCCACCGTCTCGGCGGGTTCGGTGCGGGCCAGCAGCGCGACGTCCGCGCCGGCCTGCGCCAGCGCGGTGGCGAGCGCCTGCCCGATGCCCCGGCCGCCGCCGGTGACCAGCGCGACCCGGCCGTCCAGCCGGAAGCTGTCGAGGACCAGCGCCTGATGGTTCGCTCGCTCGTGCGGCGCTGAAGGCGACGTCTTCCCTCGCGGCCCCGAAACCCCGACTTCGTCGGCGGGGCCGCTCAGTCCAGACGCCGCCGCGCCAACTCGCTCGCTCACTGTTACAGCCCCACGCTGCGCAGGGTCGGCACGGTCTGCCCCACCCACGCCAGGTCGGCGTCCTCCCGGGCGCCCTGCGTGCGCTGCGTGCCGGCGAGGAACCACAGGTAGTACGTCGTGTAGCCGGGCGCGCTGACGACCGTGTGGTAGCCCTCCGGCATCATCTGCACGCCGTGGTCGCGGGCGGTGAAGTTCTCCTCGTACCCCTCGTCGGTGTACACCCGGGAGATGCCGAAGCCGCCGGGGCGGTCGACCCGGAAGTAGTACATCTCCTCGTGCGCCGCCTCGGCGGGCAGGTCGTCGACCTTGTGGCGGTGCGGGGGATAGGTGCTCCAGTTGCCCGACGGCGTGTACGTCTCGCCGACGATGAGGCGGGCCGCCGGCAGGTCCGGCTGGGCGATCTCGGTGAGGATCTGGTGGTACTGGCGGCCGAAGTTGGCCGCGCCCCACCGCCCGCCCGCCACCCGCTCGGGGCCGATCACGTACGGCTCGACGGCCAGGTCGCTGGGCGCGCTGGGCAGCGCGATCTCCACCTCGGTGAGCGCCTCCACGGTGACGGTCGCGCCGGCCGGGATGTACACCGAGTGCGGCTTGCCGCCGAAGACGCCGGCCCGCTCGCCGACCTCCGCGAAACGGTGGCCGCCGACGGTGAACGTCGCGGTGCCGCCGAGGACGACCGCGAGGATCTCCCGGTCGCCCGCGTCGCCGGTCCAGGACTCGCCGGCCGGCAGCCGCAACAGCGCGAGGTCGAGCAGCCGGCACGGGTTGACCGGCAGCTTGTTGAGGCCGTCGCCGGCCGGGATCGTGCAGTGGTACCGGTACTCCATGATCATCCTTCTGTGCGTGAGGTGGTCACCACGGACTCGTCCAGTCGGAGACGGTGGCCCGGGTCAACGCCTCCAGGTAGAAGTAGTCGCCCCAGAGTGTGCCCTCGTCGACGCCGATCCCCTTCGGCTTGTCGTACACGCCGTGCAGGATCAGCGCGTTCGCGGCCGGATGCCCCGCCGTGGAGTAGCCGTCGACGAGCGAGCGGAGGATCCGCGCGGCGGCCTCGCGGTAGCCGTCCGCCCGAGCCGGGTCGGCGACCGCGCCGGCCAGCTCGGTCAGGCCGCAGGCGGCGATCGCCGCGGCCGAGCTGTCCCGCTCCTCGCCGCTGCCGTCGGTGAACACGAGGTCCCAGTACGCGACGTGGTCGGCCGGCAGGTGGGCCAGGAAGTGGTCGGCGCAGGTCTGTGCCGCGGCCAGCAGCGCCGGGTCGCCGGTGTACCGGTGGTTGAGCGTGAACCCGTAGATGCCCCACGCCTGCCCGCGGGCCCAGCAGGAGTCGTCCGCGTGCCCCTGCTCGGTCTCGCCGCGCAGCGGCACGCCGGTCTCCGGGTCCCAGTAGAACGTGTGGAACGTGGTGCCGTCCGGGCGCAGGATGTGCTCGCGCAGCTGGGCGGCGTGCCGGCGGGCGGCCGCGGCGTACCGGCCGTCGCCGGTGGTCTCGCCGGCCCAGAAGAGCAGCGGCGTGTTCATCAGGCTGTCGATGATGGTGCGGCCGCGCTGCCGCGGGTCGCTCAGGTCGCCCCACGCCTGGATGATGCCGGCCGGCTCGAGCACCCGGGTCATCAGGTGGTCGGCGGCGGCGACGGCCGCGTCCCGCGCCCACCGGTCGCCGGAGCGCCGGGCCGGAGTTACGCAGGAGAGGGTGTAAAGGAAGCCGAGGTCGTGGGTGTCCAGGTCGATGCCGCGGGCCACCCGGATCGCGAAGCTGTCCACATGGGACATGGCGGCGCGCAGGTAGCGTTCGTCACCGGTCAGGTCGTAGGCGAGCCAGATCGTTCCGGGCCAGAAGCTCGTCGTCCAGCCGACGTTGGCGCCGCGCGGCTGGCCCGCGCTCGGCGGGCGAAACGGGTACCTCCCGCCGGTCGTGGTGTCCGCCGGATAGCGGTCGCCGAAGGCGTCGATGTTCGCGTCGACGGTGCGCAGCGCGGCGGACACCGCGGCCGCGACCGCCTCGGCGTCAGGACTGGGACGGACGTCGGTCGCCGTCATGGATGCGTTTCTCCCTACGGTTTTCAGGCCGGGTCCAGCGCGGGGCGCAGGCTCCAGCGGGTGTTCGCCCAGACCACGTAGAGCAGCGGTGCCGCCGCGAAGCCGAGGCCGAGCGCCGGGCGGGCCGCCACGAACTGGGCGAGCAGCGCGAGCACGAGCAGCGACACGGCGGTCAGGTACCAGCGGCGCACGGACAGGTACAGGCAGGCGCGGGCCACGTCGCGCAGCCGCGCGGTGGGCCGCTCGGCGATGGCGACCAGCCCGAGCAGCGCGGTGGCGACGGTGAGGACGGCGAGCATGGCCAGCACCGGCAGCGCCAGCGCGCCGATCCGGTGCCCCCAGGCCCAGCGGGCGTCCACGCCGAGCACGACGAGTGCGGCGGTGGCCCCGGCGGCCCAGAGCATCGCCGGCCGCGCGGTCGCCCGCCAGGTGCGCCAGAAGACGCGCGGCGGGCCGCCCGCGGGCTGGCTCAACCCACCGGACATGACCGCGAACACGCCGCACAGCCCCGGCGCGCAGAGCGGCGCGGCCAGCGCGTAGAGCGGCCAGGAGCGCGCGCTGTCGGTGGTGAACGCGAGCAGGACCAGCGGCAGGCCGCCGACCACCAGCAGCATGTTGCTGACCAGCGCGACCTGGATCCCGTCGAAGACGGCGGCGATCGTGTCGTGGCGCAGGCGCATGACTCTCACCCCTTCAGCCCGGTGGTGGCGATGCCTTCGACGAAGTACCGCTGGCCGAGCAGGAAGATGACCGCGACCGGCAGCACCGACAGCACCGAGCCGGTCATGATGAGCGCGTACTCGGCGTTGTACTGCGAGACGAACGTGTTCAGTCCGAGCTGGATCGTGCGCAGGTCGGGGCTGCGCAGGTAGATCAGCGGCCCGAGGTAGTCGTTCCAGGTGGTGACGAACGTGATCAGCGCGAGGCTGGCCAGCGCCGGCCGGGACAGCGGCAGCATGATGCGCCGGTAGATGCCGAACTCGGTGAGCCCGTCGACCCGTGCCGACTCGCTCAGCTCCTCGGGGATCGTCTCGTAGAACTGCTTCATCAGGAACACGCCGAACGCGCCGAACGCCTGGATCGCCACGATCGACCAGAGCGTGTTCGACAGGTGCAGCTTCGACATGAGGATGAACTGCGGGATCATGTACGACTGCCAGGGCACCGCGATCGTGCCGATGTAGGCGAGGAAGAGCAGGTTGCGTCCGGGAAATCGGACGCGGGCGAAGCCGTAGGCGGCGAAGCTGCCGGTGAGCACCTGGAGCGCCGTGACGACGACCGACAGCAGCAGCGTGTTGCGCAGCCACGTCGTCAGCTCCGAGCGCTGCCAGATGTCGACGTAGTTGCCCCATACGAAGTCGTCGGGCACCCACTTGATGGGCACGGTGAAGACGTCGTTGTTCGTCTTCAGCGACGACATCACCATCCAGTAGAACGGCAGCAGCAATGCGGCGGCCGCCAGCACCAGGGCCGCGTAGCCGGCGATCCGCCAGCCCCGCGAGGCACGGCGCCGCCGCGTGGCGAAGCGTCCCGGCACGGTGATGCTCGTCGCCGGCGGCCGGATGTCGGTGGCTGTCATCGTTCCCCCCGCCGGTTGACGAGAAACTGGATCGCCGTCACGCCGAAGCAGATGGCGAACAGCACGATGGAGACCGCCGACGCGTAGCCGAACTGGTTCTCCACGAAGCCCTTCTGGTAGATGTACTGCGACAGCACCAATGTGGACTGTCCCGGCCCGCCCTGCGTCATCACGAGGATCAGGTCGAAGACCTTGAAGCTCTCGATCGTGAGGATCACGGTCACGAAGAACGTGGTGTGCCGCAGCCCGGGGAGCGTCACGTTGACGAAGCGCTGCCACGGTGTCGCGCCGTCGATCTCCGCGGCCTCGTACAGCTGCGCCGGGATCGTCTGAAGCCCGGCCAGGAAGAGCAGCATGTAGTAGCCCATGTAGCGCCAGGTGCCGACCAGGATGACCGCGGGCATCGACCAGTCCGCCGACGTGGTCCAGCCGGGCGGGGTGTCCACGCCGACCGCGCGCAGGAACGCGTTCACGGGGCCGTACTCCGGGCTGAACAGCTGGTTCCACACCACGGCGATCGCGACGATCGACGTGATGTACGGGAAGAACGCGACGGTGCGGAAGAAGGCGACGCCGCGCAGCTTCCGGTTGAGCAGCAGCGCCAGCCCCAGCGCGGCCGCCATCGTCAGCGGGATGTGGAAGACCGTGTAGTACAGGGTGTTTCGCAGCGCGGTCCAGAAGCTCGCGTCGTTCCACATGCGACGGAAGTTGGCGGTGCCGGTCCAGTCGGCGACGCCGAAGACGTTCCAGTTGGTGAACGCGAGGTAGAAGAGCGCGACGACGGGCACCAGCGTGAGCGCGGCGAAGCCGACGAAGTTGGGCAGGATGAACGACCATCCGGCCACCGTGTTGCGCCACACCAGCCGGCGGGGCCTGGCCCGCAGCCGCGGCATCGTAGCCATAGGACTCTCCGGGTACTGAAAGGGTGGCGGGCCCGTCGCCGGACCCGCCGTCGCGTCACTGGTTGAGGACCTCGTTCTTGGCGCGGTTCTGCGCCTCGGTGATGGCCTCGTCGAGGCCCTTGCTGTCGGACAGCACCGCCGTGTGCATGTCGTTGAGGAGGTTCTGCAACCCGGCGGTGTGCTTCGACACCGGGTTTTCCGCCTTGGTGTCGTGCTTGGCGTAGGCGAGCTTCGAAAGGTCGTCCTGCGGCACGCCGTCGAGCCCGAACAGGGTCTGTGTGACCGCGTCGGACGTCGTGGCCGGGGTGATGCCGATGGCGGCCAGGGCCTTGCCGGCGTCCTCGCCCGCCACGTACGCGAGGAAGTCCTTCGCGGCGGCCTGCTTGGCCTTGCTGGCCTTCGGGTTGATGCCCATGCCGGTCGGGTCGCCGAACGTGACGGGTGTCGCGGAGGCGCCGGTGGTGGACTTGTCGAACTGCGGCGCCGGGGCGATGCCCCACTCGAACGTGTCGGCGTCGCCGCTCTTGCGCTGCTTGAGCAGGGTGGCGATGTACCAGGTGCCCATCAGCAGCATCGCTGACTGCTGCTTGCCGAACTCGGCCTGGTAGGTGAGCTTGTTGGTGGTCGCCGTCCCGAACGTCGGCTGCGCGCCGGCCGCCTGGAGGTCCAGCGACCGCTGGTAGTAGGGCTTGAGGTAGCCGAAGTCGCCGGAGAGCAGGTCGGCGCCGGGCGTCTGGGCGAGCGCGAAGCCCTGCACCGTCGACTGGAACACGTGCTGGTAGGTGCCGGTCGCCTTCGAGCCGGCGGTCTTCAGGCCGGTGGTCAGCGCCTTGGCCGCGGTGGCGTAGTCGTCCCACGTCCAGCTGCCGTCCGGCGGCGCCACCTTCGCCTTGGTGAAGAGCTCCTTGTTGTAGAACAGGACCCACGAGTCCTGCCGGTACGGCACCGCGTAGGTCTTGCCGTCCACCTGGTACGCGGTGCTACCGCCGGCGTTGGGCACGTCGAGCAGCTGACCGCCGCTCTGGTACGTGTAGAAGTTCTTGAGGTTCTTCAGCACGTACACGTCGGGTGCGGTGCCGGCGGCGAGGTCGGCGGTCATCTGCGTGTCGTAGTTGGTCGCGTCGTACTCTTTGAGCTCGACCGTCACGTTCGGGTGTGCGGCGTGGAATCCGTCGGCGAGCGTCTTGAACTCGGGCGTCGTCGACAGGCTCCAGCCGGCGAGGGTTATCGTCACCGGGGCGTTCGGGTCGGCTGGCTCGTCCTCGCCGCCGCAACCGGCGAGGACGAGCGTCAGCGCCGTCGCGGCGCTGATCACGGCCGGTATCGCGCGCTTCATCCTTTCTCCTTCGGGTTCAGGGGCCCGGGGGCCCACACTGCTACCGGGGTGCCTGGCCGGCGTCCCCCGGGCAGGTCGAGGCGGGTCGCGGTGGCGACCCCGTCGGGCCAGTCGACCGCGACGTGCGCGCCGTCTCCGACCACGGCCCGGCAGGGCCGGCGCTCGGGCGGCTCGGCGCCGGTGAGTTCGACGAGGGCGGCGATCCAGGCGCCGACCCGGGTGGTGTGCGCCAGCCAGGGCACGACCGACGACCCGCCCAGCGGCCCACCGTCGGGGACCGGGGTGGCGGCGGCGGTCCCGCCGCCGACGACGCTCTCCAGCCGGCTGGTCAGCCGCGCCCCGGCCACCGTCACCACGCCGCCGTGCACGGTGATCCCGGCGCCGTCCGGCACCGGCCAGCCACCGACGACGAGGCTCAGCGTGGCGGCGTCGACCCCTTCGGCCAGGTCGTCGACGCGGGCCAGGCGCAGCTCCCACGGGCCGCGGACGAGCGAGAAGACGGTCAGGTGGCCGGCCGGCCAGGATCGGCCCGCGCGGCCGCCGCCGTGGTCGCGGTGGCCGGGGTCCGGGTCGACCCAGTGCGCGAGGGCCCGCGACCCGGCCACACCGACACCAGCCTCGTCCACGTGTACCGCCAGCAGGCGCATGCCGGCGCGATGCGTGGCCCGGCCGGTGCCGTCGACGAGCGTGACCGACTGGTCCAGCGGCTTGCGCCAGCCGTAGTCGTTGAGGATCGGGCTCGTCGCCGTGGAGTAGCCGAGCCGCGCATACAGCGGCGAGTCGCCGACCGTGGCGCCCTCCACGGCGTGGTCGGTGCCGTGGTTGACGACCCGGACGACGCCGTCGGCGCGGGTGGCGGAGACCAGCCAGCCCGGCGCGCGTACCGCCCGCACCGCGTCCCGCTCCTCGACCGGCAGCGGCTCCTCCGGGACCGTCCACACCGGATGGTCGGCGGGCAGCGCGATGCCGAGCATCCCTTTGCTCGCCCAATACGGCGAGCCGGGGCCGGAGTACGCCTGGGCCAGCCGCGGCCACGGGCCGTGCCAGCCGAGGGTGAGCAGGCCGCGCTCGTCGGGGGCGCCGCGGTCGGCGAAGTGGCGCACGATCGCGGTGGCGGCGCGGCGCAGCCGGCCGGGGCCGACCGACGGCACACCGGCGAGGGCGCCGACCCAGAACGGCGCCGCGGCCGCGAACCGGTAGATCAGGCTGCGTCCCTGGATGAGCGGTGAACCGTCGGCGCCGACGAGCGTGATCGCGTCGAGCAGGTACCGGTCGAGGCCGGCGAGGTCGCGGGCGCGGCGTTCGGCGGCGAGGTCGGCGGCGCCGGCCATCCGGGCCCACAGCGTCGGGTACACGTGCAGCGCCCAGCCGGTGTAGTGGTCGAAGGCGCGCTCCGGCCCGTCGGAGAGCCAGCCGCCGGCGCGGGCGAACGTGTCGTGGGTGGCGAGGTCTTCGGCCATCTCGCCGAGCGAGTGCGGCCCGCCGACCGAGCGCAGGAACGTCTGCACCACGAGCCGGAACCAGACCCAGTTGATCTGCGGGTAGGTGTCGTCGCCGACCGCCGGGGCGAGGTAGTCGACCACCCGCTCCTGGACGGCGGGGGAGAGCCGGTCCCAGATCCACGGCCGGGTCATGTCGAGGACCAGGGCGATCGAGGCGGCTTCGACCTTCGCCTGGGCGTGCTCGTCGAGGCGCGTCCACCGGTCCGGCGCGGCCGGGTCGGTGCCGGCCGCGATCCCGTCCGCGTACCACTCGGTGAGCTCGTCGACGCCGGCGCCGCGCGCCCCCGCGACGCGGAAGCCGGCCAGCAGGAAGGTGCGGGCGAACCCTTCCAAGCCGTCGACCGCCCGCCCGTACCCACCGGGAGCCCCGGGGAGGGTGACCAGCGCGCGACCGGGAGACGCGTACGGCCGGACCGCGGCGAGCATCCGGTCGGCGAGCGCCAACCAGGTGTCACGCGTCCAGACGCCGCACTGCACCACGATTCGTCTCCACAGATGTTTGCGTTGCCATCGTGCTGGTTCGTGACGGCCAGGCAACGGCTGGGTTTCCGAAGTAAAACGCTCACAACCGAGCAAGTCAATAACTTGGCAACACTTGATCGCGCAGATCCGATCAGGACGATCTGATATGATCACGAGCGATCACACCTGCTCAGCTGCTCGCCGAGGTGTCAATGCCCCCCACCGAACGCTTCGCCGGCCCGCTCGCCGCGGCCTGGCCGGACGTCGGCGCGGCGTTCCTCGACCGGGTGCTCCGGCCGCCGCACGAGTCGCTGCCGGTGTCCCCGGCACACGACCGTGCCGCCTGGGCGCAGCCGCACGCCGCCACGCTGCGACACCTGCGCGCGCGGGCCGAGCGAGACCGCGCGGATCCCTGGCCGACGCCGCTGGCCAGCCAGTATGCCCGCTATTTCCGGGATGGCAACCGGGTTGACTACGAGCGGCGGGTCTTCGCCCGGCAGCGGCGCCTCACCCGGGCCGCCGTCGTCGCCGCGGCCACGCTCGACGACGGCTGGCTCGACGAGGTCGTCGACGGGGTGACGCTGCTGTGCGAGCAGAGCGGCTGGTGCTGGCCGGCCCACGACGACACCCGGGCCGCGCACGGCGCGGTGCTGCCGACCGTCACCGACCCCTACCTCGACCTCGGCGCCGGCGAGGTCGCCGCGCAGCTCGCCTGGGTCGACCACCTGCTCGCCGAGCCGCTCGACGCCTACGCGCCCGGCCTGCGCGCCCGCATCCGGCACGAGGTCGACCGGCGCGTGCTCGACCCTTTCGCCCGCCGCCGCGACTGGCACTGGCTCGGCCTCGACGGCGACGTGCACAACTGGAGCGCCTGGATCCACGGCAACGTCCTCGTCGCCGCGCTGCGCCTTGTCGACGACCCGATCCGGCGCGCCGCGCTGGTCGACCTCGTCGTCGAAGGGCTCGACCGCTACGTCGCGTCGCTGCCCGCCGACGGCGCCATCGACGAGGGTCACGGCTACTGGTGGAACGGCGCCTGCCGCGCGCACGAGGCACTCGACCTGCTCGACCACGCCACCGGCGGCGCGCTCGGCGGCGTGCCGGGCGAGGCGCTGCGTCACACCGTGGCCTTCCCGCACCGGATGCACCTGGGTGGCGACTGGTACCTCAACTACGCCGACGGGACGGCCCGGCTCGCCGAGACCCCGCCGTGGCACGCGCTGCACCGGGCCGCCCGACGCGTCGGCGACCCGCTCGCCGCGGCCCACGCGGCCGCACACCGCCGGCCCGACGCGCCCGTGGCGGACGAGGAGCAGGGCCTCGGCCGGCTCCTGCGCGCGCTGACCGATCCGGAGTGGACAGTCCATCGTGGAGCGGCACCGCCCGCCCCGCCCGGCGACGTGTGGCTCCCGTCCGTCCAGGTGCTGGTGGCCCGCTCGTCCGGTGGTCTCACGCTGGCGGTGAAGGGCGGCCACAACGGCGAGCACCACAACCACAACGACGTCGGCGCCGTCGTGGTCGCCCTGCACGGCGTCCCGGTACTCGTCGACGCCGGCCGCCCCACGTACACGGCGCGGACGTTCGGCCCGGACCGGTACGACATCTGGACCATGCGTAGCGACTGGCACAACGTGCCGCACATCCGGGGCACCGCGCAGGCACCCGGCCGCGCCTACGCCGCGCGCGACGTCGCCGCCTCCGCCGCCGCGCTGAGCCTCGACCTCGCCGGCGCCTACCCGCGCGACGACATAAGGCACTGGCGGCGTACGGCGACGCTCGACCGCCACAGTGGACGGATCGTGGTCACCGACGACTGGCGGCTCGACCCGGACCCGGCCGCCGCGCCCACGCACATCCACCTGCTCGTCGCCGGCGAGGTGAGCGTCGGCCCCGGCCGCGTCGACATCACCGCCCTCGACGGCGCCGGCCGGGTCACGCTCGGCTGGCGCCCCGAGTCCACTCCGTGCGCGGCCGAGGTGCGCCCGCTCGACGACCCTATGCTCGCCGGCGTGTGGGGCGAGCGGCTCACCCGGCTGGCGTTCGACGTCACCGCCGCCGGCCCGACCGGCACGTTCATCCTGACGGTCGAGGAGACCGTGTTTCCCGGAGGTGCACCGTGACAGAACCTCGGGGGCCGCTTCAGGTCGCCCGCCGCCAGCAGCTGCTGGAGGCGCTGCAACGCGACGGCGCGATGCGCATCTCCGACCTCTCGCAGGCGCTCGGCGCGGCCGCGGTCACCATCCGGCGCGACATCGCCCAGCTCGCGGCCGAGGGCTTGGTCCGCCGGGTACACGGCGGGGTCGCCCTGATCGAGCCCGACGGCTCGGCGGTCGACGACCTGCCCGCCGCCGGCCGCACCCTGGGGATGCTCGTGCCGTCCCTCGACTACTACTGGCCCGACGTGGCGAGGGGCGCCGAGGAGGCCGCGCAGGAGCTGGACATGCGGGTCGTGCTGCGCGGTTCCTCGTACGACGCCGAGGACGACAAGCCCCAGCTGGAACGCCTCGTCGACCGCCTGGAGGTCGACGGCCTGATCGTCGCCCCGCGGATGGACGCGCCGACCTCGGAGCGCACCATCGACTGGCTGGCCCACGCCGGCGTCCCGGTCGTGCTGCTGGAGCGCACCGCCACGGTCGGCGCCCACCACGCGGTCATGGAGTCGGTGGTCACCGACCACGCGCTGGGCGCGGCGATCGCGGTGCGCCACCTCACCTCACTCGGGCACCGGAAGGTCGGCGTGGTGCTCGACTCCAACAGCCCCACCCGCCCGCACGTACGCCGGGGATGGCTGGAGGCCGCGGCCGAGTGCGGCTTGGACCCGGCGGCCACGGTCGAGGTGGTCGTGCCGGACGCCCGCTCCGCCGACCGCGACGCCGCCCTCGACCATGTCCTGGACCGCTGCCGCGCCACCGGCACCACGGCCCTGCTGGTGCACGCGGACGCGGAGGCGATCGCGCTGGTGCAGCACTGCGAGGAACGCCACCTGTCCGTGCCCGGCGATCTGTCCATCGTGGCCTACGACGACGAGGTGGCCGGCCTCTTCAGCCCACCCCTGACCGCGGTGCGGCCACCGCGCCGCTCGATCGGCCGCGCCGCGGTGCGCCTGGTGGCCGACCGCCTGGCCGACCCCGACCGCCCCACCCACCGCGTCGTCATCAGCCCCTCCCTCCGCATCCGCGAATCGACCGCCCCACCCCACGCCTGACACGCCACCCGCGACCACCTTTCGGTGGCGCGGCCCCTCCCGCCCTGTCCGCAAGAGGGCAGCCCTGTCACTGTCTGGGCGGGTTTAGAGTTTGCGTGTGCGCCGCACGTCCAGGGACATCCGGGTCACCAACCGCTTCGAGGTGATGCGGCACATCATCGCGGGCGCCACCGTCTCGCGGCAGCAGGTCGCCGGCGACACCGGGCTGAGTGTCGCCACCGTGGCCAACCTCGTCGGTGAGCTGCTGGAGCTCGGGCTGCTGGTCGAGGTCGGCTACCAGGACTCCGGCGGCGGCCGGCCGCGCGGCCTCGTCGCCGTCAACCCGGCCGGGGGTGTGCTGGTCGGCATCGACGTGGCCGAGACGTACGTGCACGTCGAGCTCTTCGACCCGGCGTTGACCGTGCTCGCCAGCGTCGAGGAGACGTTGCACCCGGAGGAGGCGCGGCCCGAGCAGGTCGTCGGCCACATCCTGTCCAGCCTGCGGCACGCGCTCGACCAGGCCGGCGTACCCCACGAGCGGGTGCTCGGCGTCGGGGTGAGCGTGCCGGGCCAGGTCGACCGGGAGGGTGGCGTGTCGGTCTTCGCGCCCAACTGGGACTGGCACGACGTGCCGCTGCGCGGCATGCTCGCCGCCTCGCTCGACCTGCCGCTCTACCTGGACAACCCGCTGCGCGCCTGCGCGGTGGCCGAGCTGTGGTTCGGCGCCGGGCGGGGGCGGGACGACGTCGTGGTGGTCAACCTGGGCACCGGGGTGGGCGCGGGGTTCGTGTTCGGCGGCGCGCTGCACCGCGGCGCGACCAACAGCGCGGGGGAGTGGGGGCACACCACGCTCGTGCTCGACGGGCGGCCGTGCCACTGCGGCAGCCGCGGCTGCGTCGAGGCGTACGTCGGTGCGCCCGGCATCATGGAAAACCTGCGCGACCTCGCCCCGGGCAGCGCGATGCTGCACCCGAACGACCAGACCGCCACGATCCGGGCGCTGGCCGATGGCGTGGCGGCCGGCGACCCGGTGGCGGTGAAGGCAGTGGCCGAGTCCGCCCGCTACCTGGGTGTCGCCGTGGCCGACCTGATCAACCTGGTCAACCCCGAGGTCGTCGTCCTGAGCAGCTGGGTGGCGAGCCTGCTGGGCGAGCCGCTGGTCGCCGAGGTGCGGGCGGTCGCGGCCGAGCGCGCGCTCACCCGGCCCCTCGCCGCCGCGGAGATCACGCTCTGTGGCATCGCCGGCAACCCGGTGAGCCTCGGTGCGGCCACCTTCGCGCTGGAGCAGTGCCTGGCGGGAATCGGCCTGCGCTGACCTTTTTACATGGGTTCGGATAAGCCTCGCTCGGGGGTTGACAGTTGTAACTGTTATCGTTAACACTCGTCCGCATGACGCGCCGTCTCGTTCCGGTCCTGGCACTGTCCACATTGGTCACCGGGTTTGTCGTTGCGGTCAGCGGCGGGCCGGCGCAGGCGGTGGCGCTGCCGACCGGCGCCCGCTCGCTGGAGTCGGTCAACTATCCCGGGCGGTACGCGAACACGCTCGGTCAGCTCGCCGCCGTGACGACGAGCAGCACCGCGCAGGCCAAGCGCGACGCGACGTTCACCGTCGTCAACGGGCTTGCCTCGCCGGCCTGCTACTCGTTCCAGACCAAGGACGGGCTCTTCCTGCGGCACCGTGACTACCGGCTGCGGGTCGACGCCAACACCGGCGACGCCACGTTCCGCGGTGACGCCACGTTCTGCGCGGTCGACGGCTCGGTCGCCGGGTCGGTCGCGCTCGTCTCGTACAACTACCCCACCCGGCGGATCCGCCACCGCGACTTCGCGCTCTGGCTCGACACCTACCAGGACACGGCCACCTTCCGGGCGGACAGCTCCTTCCGGCTCGCCGCGCCGTGGGCGCCCAAGACCGCGAAGGGCCCGGTCATCCCCGGCCTCTTCGCCGACCCGCACATCGCCACCTTCAACGGGCGCTACTACCTCTACCCGACCACCGACGGGTACGCGGGTTGGGGCGGCACCTACTACAAGGCGTTCTCCTCCACCGACCTGGTCAACTGGACCGACCACGGGGTGGCCCTCGACCACGGTCCGGACGTGTCCTGGGCGGACAACTCGGCCTGGGCGCCGGCGGTCGCCACCCGCGACGGGCGCTACTACCTGTACTTCAGCGGCGGGCTGGCGAGCGGCAACACCGCAAAGCAGCTCGGCGTGGCGGTCGCCGCCAGCCCCACCGGCCCGTTCCGGGACGCGCTGGGCCGCCCGCTGGTGCGCGCGGACCAGTTCTCCGGCGGGCAGGCGATCGACCCGATGGTGTTCACCGACGACGATGGACAGTCCTATCTGTACTGGGGACAGGGCGTCGCCCGCGCGGTGCGGCTGAACGCCGACATGGTCTCGTTCGACCCGGCCCAGGTGCGCGTCATCACCCCGGCCGGCTACAACGAGGCGCCGTTCGTGCTCAAGCGCAACGGCACCTACTACCTCATGTGGTCGGAGAACGACACGCGCAGCGAGGACTACCGCGTCGCCTACGCCACCGGCACCTCGCCGCTCGGCCCGTGGACCAACCGCGGTGTCGTGCTCCAGAAGCGCCTCGACCTCGGCGTCAAGGGCACCGGTCACCACTCCGTGGTGCGCGCGCCCGGCACCGACACCTGGTACGTGGCCTACCACCGGTTCGCCGTGCCGGCCGGCAACGGCACCAACCGGGAAACCACTATCGACCGGCTGGAGTTCAACGCGGACGGCACCATCCGCCCGGTCGTCCCCACGCTCTGAAGGAGACACCCATGTCCAGAGCCCTGCACCGGGTGGGGGCGCTGCTCGCGGCCGCCTGCCTGCTGTTCGCCTCGTGGTCGGCCGTCAGCCCCAAGGAGGCCGCGGCGCTCGACCCGTTCACCGGATACCTGATGGCTCACTTCACCGGCGAGTCGGCGACCGGTGAGCAGATCTACTTCGCGCACAGCAAGGACGGCCTGCACTGGACCGACCTCAACAACGGCGGCCCGGTCCTGCTGTCCACAGTGGGCACCCGTGGCGTACGCGACCCCGCGCTGGTCCGCTCGCCCGCCGGCGACCGATACTGGATCGTCGCCACCGACCTGCGCATCGCCAGCGGCACCTCGTGGAGCGACGCGGCCAACCGGGGCAGCACCTCGCTCGTGGTCTGGGAGTCGACCGACCTCGTCAACTGGTCCGCGCCGCGCCTCGTCAACGTCGCGGGCGGCATCTCCGGCGCCGGCAACGCGTGGGCGCCCGAGGCCATCTGGAACCCGGCGACCAACGACTACGTTGTCTACTGGGCGACCAACTCGGCCCGCAACGGCGTGACCAAGCACCGCATCTGGTACGTGCGCACGAGCGACTTCCGCTCGTTCACCGCGCCGCAGCTGTACATCGAGCGGGGCGGCAGCCAGGGCCTCATCGACACCCAGATCGTCGAGGTGGCGGGCAGCGTCGGCGGCTACCGGTACTACCGCGCGTCGGCCGACGGCCACATCACCATCGAGGCGAGCAACTCGGTGCTCGGCTCGTGGACCACGCTCGGCAACCTGTCGCACATGGGCATCTCCAACGGCACCGGCGGCGGCAACGTGGTCGAGGGTCCGATGTGGGCGCAGTTCAACGGGCGCAACGAGTGGGCGCTGTGGCTGGACCAGTTCGCGACCGGCCGCGGGTACATGCCGATCGTCTCCACCAACCTGGGCAGCACGCAGAACTTCCGCACCCAGTCCAACTACGCGATGGGCGGCAGCCGCAAGCGGCACGGCTCGATCCTCAACCTGACCGCCGCCGAGGAGAGCCGGGTGCTCGCCCGCTGGGGGAGCAGCGCGCCGATCAACCGGATCCAGTCGTACAACGTCCAGGACCGGTACGTGCGGCACGCCGACTACGACGTGCGGATCGACGCGAACGTGAGCCCGGCGCAGGACGCGCAGTTCCGGATCGTGCCCGGCCTCGCCGGCGCCTCCGGCACCGTCTCGTTCCAGTCGGTCAACTTCCCCGGGTACTACCTGCGGCACTACGGTTTCGACTTCCGGCTCGAGGCGAGCGACGGCACGAGCACGTTCGCCGGTGACGCCACCTTCCGCCAGGTGGCCGGGCTGGCGAGCTCCTCCTGGGCCTCGTTCCAGTCGTACAACTACCCGGACCGGTACATCCGGCACTACAACTACCTGCTGCGGCTCGACCCGATCACCGACGCCCAGGGCCGGAGCGACGCGACGTTCCGGGTCGTCAGCTGACCGGTCTTGTATCGGACCACGTCGCTCCCGTACATTGCGCAGAGGTTTCAATAACCCCTTTACGAAGTGAGGGTGGGCGATGGCGACTCGACGCGGCACGACCCGGATGGCCAGCGCGGCGGCGGTCGCGACGCTCGTCGCGGGGCTCTCGGCGAGCGTCACGCCCAGCCCGGCCGCGGCCGAGCCGGAGACCCCGGCGGCCGCGGCCGGCGTCACGATCCGGATCGACCCGTCCTACCAGCAGGCGCCGTTCCAGGGGTGGGGCACCAGCCTGGTCTGGTTCGCCAACGTCACCGGCGGCTACCCCGACGAGGTGCGAAACAAGCTCGTCGACCTGCTCTTCGGCGAGGACGGGCTGCGGCTCAACATCGCCCGCTACAACATCGGCGGCGGCAACGCGCCCACCGTCGACGACTACCTGCGCCGGGGCGGCGCGGTGCCGGGCTTCTGGAAGGCGCCGGAGGCGTTCGGCCCCGGCGACAAGGAGTGGTGGGACGCGGACAACCCCGACCATTGGAACTGGGACGCGGACGCCAACCAGCGCTGGTGGATCGACCAGATCAAGGACAGGGTCGACACCTGGGAGGCGTTCAGCAACTCGCCGCCGTGGTTCCAGACCGTCAGCGGGTACGTCTCCGGCGGCTTCGACGCCAGCGCCGACCAGATCCGGACCGACCGGGTCGACGAGTTCGCCGACTACCTCGTGCGGGTCAGCGAGCACATCGAGCGGTCGCACGGCATCAGGTTCGACACGATCGACCCGTTGAACGAGCCGAACACCCCGTACTGGCGCACCACCCTCGGTCCCGACGGCAAGCCCACCGGCGGGCGTCAGGAGGGCGCCCACGCCGGCCCGGCGTCGCAGGCGCAGGTGGTGCTCGCGCTGAAGCGGCGGCTCGCCACGGCGAAGACCCGCGCCGAGGTCTCCGCGCCCGACGAGACCAACCCCGGCATCTTCCTCCAGGACTGGTACGGCTACCCGGCCGAGGCGCAGGCGGCGGTGTCCCAGCTCAACGTGCACACGTACGGCACCGGGCAGCGCACCGCCGCCCGTGACGTCGCCAAGGCCGAGGGTCGTCCACTGTGGATGAGCGAGGTGGAGGGCAGCTGGGGCAACGACTTCACCAGCATGGACTCCGGTCTCGGCGTGGCCCGCCACATCATCGACGACCTGCGCGAGCTGGAGCCGGCCGCCTGGGTGCTGTGGCAGCCGGTCGAGGACGCCGAGAACATGGTGGCCGAGGGCAACCTCCAGTGGGGGAGCATCCACGTCCCGTTCACCTGCACGGCGGCCGACACGCTCGCCACATGTCCGATCAGGACGAACACCAAGTTCGACACGGTCCGCAACTTCACTCACCACATCCGCCCCGGCGACCGTCTGGTCAAAGTGGACGACCCGGCGAGCGTCGCGGCGGTCAAGAAGAACGGCCGGGACGCGGTCGTGGTGCACGCCAACGCGGACGCCGGCGCCCAGGCGGTGACGCTCGACCTGTCCCGCTTCGGCACGGTGCGCCCCGGCGCCACCGTCACGCCGGTGGTGACCAGCGCGGCCGGCAAGCTCGTGCGCGGCACGCCGGTACGGGTCAGGGGCGGCTCCGCCACGCTCACCGTGCCCGGCGAGTCGGTCACCACGTTCCTGGTCACCGGCGTCTCCGGCGTGGCCGCCGGTGCCGACCACGTCCAGGCCGGCCACCCGTACCGGCTGCGCGGTGTGCAGAGTGGACGGTCGCTCGCGCCCGCCGCGGACGGCGCCTCGGCGGTCCTGCGCACCACCGACCCGGCGCGGCCGGACCAGCTCTGGTACGTGCGCGAGCTGGGCCGCGACGTGACCAACCGCGACCGGTACGCCATCGTCAACGCCGGCACCGGCCAGCGCCTCGCCGTGCGCGGCGACGCCACGGTGCTGGAGGCGGCCACTACCCGGCCCGACGCCGGCGCTCAGTGGATCGTCTCCACGACCGGCGACGGCACGTACACGTTCGTCAACGTCGGCGCCCGCCGCGTGCTCGACGTCTCCGGCAGCGCCACCGCCGACGGCAGCCCGATCTCGGTCTGGCAGCCCAACGGCGCCGCGAACCAGCGCTGGGCGCTGCTCGACGAGTCGGTCGCCAGCACCGAGACCGCCGCGCTCTACACGGTGCCCCGCCGCGCGCCCGCGCTGCCGGAGACGGTGACCGCGGTCCTGCGCGGCGGCGACCGCCGTCCGCTGCCGGTGACGTGGAAGGAGCCCGCGCCAGCGGCCTGGCGCAAGCCCGGCGTGGTCACCGTCCGCGGGGTCGCGACCGACGTGCTCGGCAAGCGGGTCACGGCCACCGCCGAGGTCACGGTGGACACGTTCACCGCCACCGAGCCGGGACGGGCCAAGACGTACACCGGCGGGGTCCCGGAGCTGCCGGCGACGGTGGCCGGACTGGGCGCGCACGGCGGGCGCGCGACGCTGCCCGTGGTCTGGGATCCGGCGCCGCCCGGGGCGTTCGACCGGGCCGGGGTGACGACGCTGACCGGCGTGGCCCGGGTGGTCGACGGCACCTCGCTCCCGGCCACCGTCCGCGTGCAGGTCACCGCGCCGGGCGAGGCCAACGCCGCGCTCGACGACGGCGCCTCGGTCGCCGCGACCTTCACCGAGAGCGGCTACTCGCCGGCCGGCCTGCGCAACGGCGTCACCGCGGAGAAGGCGTGGTCCAACTGGAAGCCAGGCACCCAGAACCCGTCCGAGACCATCACGGTCACGCTGCCCCGGCCGGCCGACGTGGCGCGCGTGGTGACGCACTTCTACCGGGACAGCGCGGGTGGCGGCGGCCTGGCACAGAGCCTGCGCGTCCAGGTGCGCGCCGCCGACGGCACGTGTGTGGACGCCAGCGGTGAGGTGGCGGTCGGCACCGACGGCACGCCGGCGGTCGGCGTGCCGGTGAGCGCGGGCGCCACGACCGGCGTGTGCGTGGTGCTCACGCCCCGGCCCGGCGGCTACCTGACGCTGGGCGAGATCGAGGTCTTCGCCAAGGCGCCGGGCGTCTCGGCGGACGCCACGCTCTCCGGGCTCGCCGTGGACGGCGTGCCGGTGGCCGGCTTCGACCCGGCCCGCACCGAGTACCGGGCGACCGCCACGCGCCCCGCCCAGGCGGTGGTCACCGCGACCGCCAACGACCCGTACGCCACCGTCCACGTCGGTCGCGACCGCACCGCCGCGCGCCCCACCTGGCTGGTCACGGTGACGAGCGAGGACGGGGCACAGACCCGCGTCTACCGGGTGGAGGTCGCCCGTCGCTGAGCCAGTCAGCCCCATTGGTGTATTTATGTCTGTTAAATACATCAGCCTTTCGGCTAGTGTCCGGGTGGCCGAATGGGTACGCTGGCGTGACAACTACAGCGGAGGGGGGAGTCTGTCGTGTCCACAATGAACGCCGTCTCCGGCGACACCGAGGCGCTCACCGCATACCGGGAGGCCGGCCACGACGCGGTGCGGCTGCTTGTCGCCTTCAAGGCCCTGCCCGAGCGGCATCCCTCCCGTGCCGCGCTGCGCGACCGGGCCATCACCGCCTGGACGCCGCTGGCCCGCCACCTCGCCAACCGCTACCACGGGCGCGGGGAGCCGCTGGACGACCTCGTGCAGACCGCCATGGTGGGGCTCATCAAGGCGGTCGACAGGTTCGATCCGGAGCGGGGCACCGACTTCACCGGCTTCGCCATCCCGACGATCGTGGGCGAGATCCGGCGGCACTTCCGCGACCGCACCTGGGACGTGCGGGTGCCGCGGCGGCTTCAAGAGCTCCGCATCGCGATCAGCGACGCCAACTCCACGCTGGCCCACCGCCTCGGCCGTTCGCCGACGGTCGCCGACATCGCCGCCCACCTGGAGCTGACCGAGGAAGAGGTCCTGGAGGGGCTCGAAGGGGCCCGCGCCTACAAGTCCGCGTCCCTGTCCGCCCCCGTCGGCAGCGAGGACAGCGGCACCACGCTCGGCGAGAGCATGGGCGGGGAAGACCACGGCTTCGAGCTGGCCGACGTGCGGATGACCATCGGCGCCGCGCTGGAGGTGCTCACCGCCCGCGAACGCCGGATCGTCATGCTGCGCTTCTACGGCAACCAGACGCAGACCGAGATCGCCGAGCAGGTCGGCATCTCCCAGATGCACGTCTCCCGGCTGCTCGCCAAGGCCCTGGGCAAGCTCCGCGACCGGCTCGCCGAGGAGTAGGGGTCAGGCGGCCTTCTTGGTGGCCTTCTTCTTGGCGGTCGCCTTCTTCTTCGCGGTCGTTTTCGTTTTCGGAGTCGACGACTTCTTCGCCGGCGCGCGCTTCGTGGCCTTCTTGGTGCTCTTGGTACCGCGCCGGGACTGCTTGGCGGCGTCGACGCTGCGGCGCAGCACCTCCATGAGGTCGCTGGCGCTGGTCGCCTCCGGCGCCTCCTCGGCCACCGTCACCTCGGCGCCATCCTTCTTGGCGTCGATCAGCTCCTTGACCCGGTCGGTGTACGTGTCGCGGTAGTCGGCCGGCTTCCACGGGCCGCTCATCGAGTCGATCAGCTGGGTGGCCATCTTCAGCTCGTTCGGCCGCGGCTTCACCCGGCCGGGCAGCTTGTCGATCTCCTCGTGCGGGTCGCGTACCTCGTCGGCGAAGTACATCGTCTCCAGCACCAGCAGGTCGTCGCGGGGCCGGATCGTCGCCAGGTACTCCTTCCCGCGCATCACCAGCGTGCCGATCGCGGCCCGGTTGGCGCCCGCCATCGCCTCGCGCAGCAGCGCGTACGTCTTGGCGGTCTCGTCGCTGCCCGGCGCGAGGTAGTAGGACTTCTGGTAGTAGATCGGGTCGATCTCGTCCAGGTCGACGAACGCGTGGATGTCCAGCGCGCGGGAGCGGCCAGGCGCCACCGCCTCCAGCTCGTCCGGGTCGAGCATCACGTAGTGGCCGCCGCCGATGTCCGCGCCCTTGACGATGTCGTCGTAGTCGACCTCCTTGCCGGTGCGCTCGTTCACCCGGTGGTAGCGGATCCGGTCGCTGGTGCCCTTCTCGAACTGGTGGAACGACACCTCGTGCTCCCGGGTCGCCGAGTACAGGGCGACCGGCACCGACACCAGCCCGAAGCTGATCACGCCACTCCAGATGGCACGTGCCACAGCGCATCACCTCCCGCGTGTCATCCCCTCCCGTACCCGGAAAGCGCGAGGTGTAGTCGCCGCCCGAACGGGTATCAGGCGCGGCGCCCCAGGCGGGCATTGCCTTTCGTCGAAGAAGGAGGCGGGGACGATGGCGTCCGACGCGGTCACCCTGATCAAGAACGACCACCGTGTGATGGAACGGCTTTTCGAGCGCATGCGTACCGAGAAGAAGCAACGCGCGGCGCTCGTGAAGGAGTGCATCGCGCGGCTCTCCGCCCACTCGTGGGCCGAGGAGGAGAAGGTCTACCCGGTGCTGGTGCAGGCCGACCCGCCCGAGCGCGGCGAGGTGTACCACGGCGTGGAGGAGCACCACGAGGCCGAGCAGCTGCTGCACAAGCTGGAGGAGGCCGACCCGAACAGCGACCGCTTCGAGGCGGTGCTGTCCGAGCTCACCGAGGCGGTGCTGCACCACGTCGAGGAGGAGGAGACCAAGATCCTGCCGGCGCTCGCCGAGTCGGTCGACCAGGCCCGGCTGGTGCAGCTCGGCGCCGACTTCGAGGAACGGCGCATGGCGGTGCTCACCGAGCACGGCTTCGGCGACGCCGGTACCCGGTCCGAAGGGTCTGAAGACCTGACCCGCGACGAGCTGTACGAGCGGGCGAAGGCGGCGGACGTACCCGGCCGGTCCTCGATGACCAAGCAGGAGCTGGCCGACGCCGTCCGCGACGAGCGGTAGCGCCGGACCCGGTCACGCCGGGCCGGGCACCGCCTCGTGCGGTCAGCGGGCGACGAAAAGTTCCCGGGCCGGTCGGACCGCCGGATAGGGTGGGGGCGGCGCGCCGGGAAGTCTGGTCGGCACTCGCTGTCGGCCTGCCCCGGAAAGGCGATCCCGCTATGGCTGCTCCCCGCTCCACGCCCCGGCTGTTTCGCCCCGGGTCGTGGATCGAGGCCAGGCGGGTCGCGGAGATCCTGCGCCAGGAGACCATCGGCGGCGCGTTGCTGCTCGGCGCCGCCCTCGTCGGCATGATCTGGGCCAACACGCCCTGGTCGGCGGCGTACGAGTCGCTGCGCGAGTACCACCTCGGCCCGGCCGCCCTGCACCTGGACCTCAGCCTGGCCACCTGGGCGGCCGACGGCCTGTTGGCGATCTTCTTCTTCGTGGCCGGCCTGGAGCTCAAGCGCGAGTTCGTCGCCGGCGACCTGCGCGACCCGCGCCGCGCGGCGGTCCCGGTCGCGGCCGCTGCCGGCGGCGTCGCGGTACCCGCGATCCTGTACCTGATCGTCGCCGGGGGAGCCGGCGGCGACGCGGCCCGCGGGTGGGCGGTCCCGACCGCGACGGACATCGCGTTCGCCCTCGCCGTGCTGGCCGTCGTCGGCCGCCACCTGCCGAGCGCGCCGCGCACGTTCTTGCTGACGCTGGCCGTGGTCGACGACCTGATCGCCATCCTGATCATCGCCGTCTTCTACACCGCCGACCTGGCCGTGCTCCCCCTGCTCGGCGCACTGCTCCCGCTCGGCCTGTTCGCCCTGCTGGTGCACCGCCGCGTACGCAGGTGGTGGCTGCTGCTGCCGCTCGCGGTCGCCACCTGGGTCCTGTTCCACGAGTCAGGCGTGCACGCCACGGTGGCGGGCGTGCTGCTGGCGTTCACGGTGCCGGTGGGCCGCGACGGCGACGGCCTGGCCGAACACTTCGAGCACCGCTTCCGCCCCATCTCCGCCGGCGTCGCTGTGCCGGTCTTCGCGTTCCTGACGGCGGGCGTGACCGTCGGCGGCCCGCACGGCCTCGCGGACGCCCTCACCGAGCCGGTGGCGCTCGGCGTCATCGCCGGCCTCGTCGTCGGGAAGGGCGCCGGCATCACGGCCGCGACCTGGCTCGTCGCCCGCTTCACGAAGGCCACCCTGGGCGAGGGGCTGGGCTGGGCGGACGTGGTCGCGCTGGGCATGCTCGGCGGCATCGGCTTCACCGTGTCGCTGCTCATCGGCGAGCTCGCCTTCGGCCACGGCACGCCCCGCGCCGAGCAGGTCACCGTCGCCGTGCTGGCCGGCTCCGTCGGCGCCGCCCTCCTGGCCACCGTGTTGCTGCGCCTCACCGCCCGGCGCCGTGCGAAGAGCGCCTGAGAGCGGAGCGGGTCACCAGGACAGGTCGCAGGCGATCGCGTAGTGGTCGGAGGCCTTGAAGTCGCCGGCCAGCGTGGCGTCCGAAAACGTGAGGTGCTGGTCCGGGTGGCCGGGGCGGGCCAGGAGGTGGTCGATGCGGCGGTCGAGCAGTTCCTTGGCCTCCAGCGGGGCGTGCGGGTGGGCGGAGCTGAGCGTGACCGCGTCCGGGTCGCCGCCGGCCGCCGTCCACGCGTCGACGAGGCCGGCGGCGGGCAGCGGGCGGAGCACCGGACTGCCCGGTGCGGCGTTGAGGTCGCCGGCCACCACCACGGGCGCCGGGCCGTCCAGGGCCGGGTCGGTGGCCAGCCCGGCGAGGCGCCGGGCCTGGGCGTAGCGGTCCTCCTGGAAGGCGGGCTCCCACTCCAGGCAGGCGACCAGCACGTGCAGCGGCCCGGCCGGGTGCTCGACCGCGGCCCGCAGCGCCACGGTGGGCGCCCGGTAGCGGGCCGGCATGCGCACCGCGTCGCACGAGGCGATCGGCCAGCGGCTGACCAGGCCGAGTCCGACGTGGACACCGGGATGTTCCTCCGGACCGGTGGGCGGGGGCGGCAGCGACGGCTGGGCGTAGGCGGCGTGGTGGCCCAGCGCGTCGGCCAGCTCGTGCGCCTGGCTCGTGCCGTCGGTGCCCCACACCTCCTGGAGCGCGGCGATGTCCGGGTCGACCGTACGCAGCGTGTCGCGGATGTGCGGCTGGCGCTCCTCCCAGTCCGGGCCGAAGCGCCACCACAGGTTCCACGTCAGGATCCGGGCGCGGCCGCTCATGCCGGGTCGGCCGGACGTAGGTCGGTCACCACCGGCGCTCCCTCGGTGTCGTGCTCGCAGACCAGGTCGACCACCCGGCCGAGCGGCTCGCCGCCGGGTCCGGGCGCCGTGCGGCCGAGGAGGTCGGACGCGCGTAGCGGGTGTCTGTCAGTCATCGCCGGCTCCGGGGATGTGGCCGATCAGGTGTGAGTTGAGCCAGGCCTCCAGTGGCGGCTCGGCCCGCAGCTCGCGACGGACGCGTAGCCGCACCGCGGAGTCTACTTCGGACACCAGGCGGTAGGGAATGCGGCGCGGGCCGCGACGGTCGGTGTCAAGGCGGGCGGCGGCGACCACGACCACAAGGTAGACGACTCCCAGCGTGTTGGCGAGCCGTCCGTTGACCTTGTCGCCCAGGTAGCCACGGGGTCGAGCGCGGCGCGGAGGGCGGCGACGTCGCCCGCGTTCTCCAGGCCGTAGGCGGACCGCGCGGCGTCGACCGCGGTGACCCGGTAGTCGCGGAACGTGGTGGGCCGGGTGACCAGGTAGCCGGCGCCGCCCCATTAAGCCGGTTCGGGTGGGTTGGCCTGGTACGAGGCACCGGGCTTACGCCTGGGCGTCCAGGTAGCCGGCGTGGACCGGGCACACCGTGCACTGTGTACGGTCGCAGAGGCGGCACAGCCGGGCCAGGCAGCGGTCGTCGTGGGCCTCGGGTCGCAGGATCGCCCGCGCGATCGTGGCCAGCTGCGCCTGCTGCTCGTCGGTCAGCGGCGCCATCGCCTGCTCCAGCGCGCGGCGCCGGGCCGCGAGGATCTCCGCGGCCGCCGCTTCGCCCGCCGCCGTCAGGTGCAGGGCGCGGACCCGCGCGTCGGTCCCGGACCGGCGCTCCACCCAGCCGGCCTGGACCAGGCGGCGGACCAGGTGCGCCGAGCCGGGCTGGGACAGGCCGAGCACCTGGGCCAGCCACTCGGCGGTCGCGCCGGGCTGGTCCTTGACCACGACGATCGCCTCGGCGAGCGCGCCGCCCGCGCCGGCGGGAGCGGTCACCGCCGCGCGCATCAGCGTGTCGACGTGCAGTGCGAGTGCCCCGAGGAGGTTTGGACCGTTGGTGTCCGGCAAACTCATAAGTTATGAATCTACCTGGCCGCGCTCTGGCTGTCATCGGCCTGGCCAACCTGGCCCAGCTGCCGGTCGCCATGCGGCAGCTGCTGGTCGTGCTGCTCGGGCACCACAACACGGGTAGCTTCGCTGCGGCCGGCGCGGCCAGCGCGGCCTGCGGCCTGGGCCTCGCGGTCAGCGCGCCGGTCGCCGGCCGGCTGATGGCCCGGCTCGGTCACCGGCCGGTGCTGCTCGTGCTGGGCGCCGCGCACCTGGCCGCGCTGCTCGGGCTCACGGTGACCCGGGACGCCCTCGCGTTCGGTGTGCTGGCCGCCGTCGCCGGGCTGGCCACGCCGCCGGTGCTCGCCAGCGGGCGGGCGCTGCTGCCGGTGCTGGTGCCGGGCGACGCACTCACCCGGGTCTACGCGGTGAACGCGATCGGGCAGGAGCTGCTCTACATCGGCGGCCCGCTCGCCGTCACCCTGAGCCTCGCGGTGTCCGGGCCGGCGGGCGCGCTGCTGGCGTTCCTCGCGGTGGGGAGCGCCGCGCTCGCCGCCCTCGCCGGGGTCATCCCGCGCCGGCCGGGCCCCGCCGGCGAGCGTCCGGCGGGCGGCGACGGCGCCCGCCGCGACCTGCCGGCCGCGCGCACCATCATCGGCGCGCACGTCGGGTACATGGCCTGCATGGGCGCGATGTGGGTGCTGCTGCCCGCGTTCGCCGCGACGGCCGGCAGCCCGGGCGCGGCCGGCGTCCTCGTGACGGTGTGGTCGGTCGCCAGCCTCGCCGGTGGTGTGCTGCGCGCGGCGACGAACCGGCGACCCAGCGGCGGCGCCACGTACCTCACCCTGCTGGCCGCCCTGGCGGTCACGGCGGTGGCCCTGCCGCTGCCCGGCACGGTGCCGCGGATGGCGTTGGCGGTCGCCCTCTTCGGCCTGCCGCTGGCGTCGTTTCTGGCGGTCACCGACGAGCTGCTGGCGCGGGCGGTGCCGCCGCCGCACACCGCCGAGGCGTACGGCTGGCTCCAGACCGCCGGCCAGCTCGGCGTCGCGGCGGGTGCCTCGGCCGCGGGCCAGCTCAGCGACCGCGCCGGCACGGCGGCCGCGTTCGTGTTCGTGCCGGCCGCGCTGTGCGCCGCGCTGGCGTTCGCGGCCAGCCGCCGGCGAACCCTGCGGCTGACCGCCGGCTCGGCCTGAGAGGTCAGGACAGGGCGCGCTGTAGCTCGGCCTTGCTCATGCTCGACCGGCCCTTGATGTCGCGCTTCTTCGCCTCGTTGTACAGCTGCTCCTTCGTGCGCCCCTGCGCGCCGCTGTGCGAGCGCTGGCCGCCCCGGCGGCTGGCCGACATGTCCTTCGTGGACGAACGGCTGGCGGTGCGGGACTCGCCGGCCTGGGCGCGCTCCTTGTTGACGGTGCGGGCGGCGATCTCCTTGGCGCGCTTGGTGGAGGCGCCGCGCTTCTTGGCGCTGTCCTTGATGTGCTCGTACTGGCGTTCCCGTTTGGGGCTCGATCCTGCGGGCATGGCCGCCTCCTTGGTACTCAGAGAATGGGTTTGCCTCCGGTGACCGGAACGACCGCGCCGGAGATGTAGCTGCCCTCGTCGGAGGCGAGCAGCACGTACGCCGGCGCCACCTCCTTGGGCTCGCCCGCGCGGCCGAGCGGCGTGTTCTGGCCGAACTTCTCGACGTGCTCGGGCGGCATCGTCGACGGGATCAGCGGGGTCCAGATCGGGCCGGGCGCGACGGCGTTCACGCGGATGCCGCGCCCGCCGAGCATCTGGGCCAGGCCGGCGGTGAAGTTGGCGAT
The DNA here is from genome assembly GCF_052068095.1 of Phytohabitans sp. LJ34. Lineage (NCBI taxonomy): Bacteria > Bacillati > Actinomycetota > Actinomycetes > Micromonosporales > Micromonosporaceae > Phytohabitans > Phytohabitans sp. LJ34. Next base: position 187,299 of record NZ_JBQHDG010000017.1, read on the forward strand.
GGCGCCCTTCGTGGTCGCGTAGGGCAGCAGCGTCGGCTTCGGCATGTCGTAGTTGACCGAGCTGGTGTTGATGATCGACGCCCCCTCGCCCATGTGCGGCAGCGCGGCCTTCACGATCCGGAACATCGCGGTGATGTTGATGTCGAACGTGCGCGTCCACTCCTCGTCGCTGATCTCCTCGAGGGTCTCGTGGGTCATCTGGAACGCCGCGTTGTTGACCAGCACGTCGATCCCGCCGAACTCGGCGACCGCGCGGTCGACGAGTTCGTGGCAGTGGTCGCGGTCGGCGAGGTCGCCCGGCACCAGCACGGCCCGGCGGCCCGCCTCCTCGACGAGCTTGGCGGTCTCCGCGGCGTCGTCGTGCTCGCTGAGGTAGGCGATCAGCACGTCGGCGCCCTCGCGGGCGAACGCGATCGCGACGGCGCGGCCGATGCCGCTGTCGCCGCCGGTGACGACCGTGCGCTTGCCCTCGAGGCGACCGGAACCGCGGTAGGACTCCTCGCCGTGGTCGGGCTTGCGGCGCATGGCGGTCAGCGTGCCGGGCGGCTCCTGCCGCGGCTCGGACTTCTGCTGGTCAGACATGCTTTTTCCATATCCGGGCCGGGCTTTCTTAAACCCGATGACGGCTGGGCGCCGGCTATCTAGGGTCGTGGTCGATGACGATCGCGTATGACGTGGCCGGGAGCGGCCGCACAGTTGTCCTGCTGCACTCGACGGTCTGCGACCGGCGGATGTGGGATCCGCAGGTGCCGGCCCTGGTCGATGCCGGCTACCGCGCGGTCCGCGCCGACCTGCGCGGCTTCGGCGAGACCCCGATGCCCGACCGGCCCTACAACAACGCTGACGACGTGGTCGAGGTGCTGGACGAGGTCGGCGGCGGACCCGTGGCGGTGGTGGCGGCCTCCGGCGGCGGCCGGGTCGGGCTGGAGCTGGCCGCCCGCTGGCCGGCGCGGGTGACCGCGCTGATGCTGGTGAACACCGCGCTGGCCGGCCACGAGCCGAGCCCGGCGCTGGCCGCGTTCGACGCCCGCGAGGAGGAGCTCTTCGACGCGGGCGACGTCGCCGGCGCCACCGAGCTCAACGTGGCGACCTGGCTCGGCCCGCACGCCGACGAGGCGGTCCGGGCGAAGGTGCGGGAGATGCAGCGCCACGCCTTCGACGTGCAGCTCGCGGCTGCCGAGGAGTTTGCCCAGGTCAGGGTGGCCTACGAGGTCTCGGCCGTCACCGCCCGGACGCTGCTGCTCTCCGGCGTCCACGACCTGCCCGACTTCGGGCAGATCGCGGACGAGCTGGCCGGCCGGCTGCCGCGCGCCCGTCACGTGCCGCTCGACTGGGCCGGACACCTGCCCAGCCTGGAGCGGCCGGACGCCTTCAACGCGCTGCTGGTCGACTTTCTGCGCGCCGGCGATGCCTGACCGCGCGAGCCGCGTCGCGGTCGCCGACCGCGGCTGAGCGACCGCTCAGCCGTTGGGGCGGGACTCCATCGCCTGAAGCGACCAGCTGTTGCCGTCGGGGTCGCGGAAGTAGACGAAATTGCCCCACGGCTGCGGGTCGACCTCGCTGGCCTCGACGCCCGCGTCGAGCAGCTGCTTGCGGGCCGCCTCGGCGTCGGCGACCACGACCTGGATCTCCTGGGTGCCGGGCGTCTTCTCGGTGATGCCGTCGCCGATCACGATGGAGCAGGCCGAACCGGGCGGGGTCAGCTGCACGAAGCGCAGCCCTTCCTGCACCTTGTGGTCGTGGTCGGCGTTGAAGCCCACCTTGACGTAGAAGTCTTTCGCCCGGTCGATGTCGGTGACCGGGACCGGGATGAGTTCGATCTTCCAATCCATGCCCCTCACCCTAGGGCGGTGGTGTGACATCCGGGCTCAGGTCACCGGCATTGACTCGGCCGGGAGGCGGCGGGCGAGCAGGCGGTACAGGCCGGCGCTCGCGGCGATGACCACCGGCGCCAGCACGAACCCCGCCGCCACGCCGCCCGTCCGGTCCAGGATGGCGCCGTCGAGCGCGGCCCCCAGCGCCGCCCCGCTGGTGAACGCCGTCGCCACCCACGCGAACGCCTCCGCCGCCGTGCCGCTGGGCGCGATCCGGTCCACCGTCACGAACGTGGCGGTCAGCAGCGGCGGCAGCGCCAGCCCGGAAACCACCGCGAGCGGCAGCATCACCGGCGGGGCGGCGGCGAGCACCAGCGGCAGGTACCCGGCGGCCAGCGCGGCGGCGATCCACGGCGCGTACCGCTCGGGCAGCTTGACGCGGGTGTTGACGAGGCCGCCGACCAGCGCGCCGGTGGCCTGGGCGGCGAGCAGCCAGCCGGCCCACGCGCGGTCGCCGGCGTCCTCGGCCAGCCGGGTGACCGCCACCGGCAGCGAGCCGACGCCGGCGCCGACCAGCACGACCGCGACCAGCAGCAGGCGCAGCGGGATGGAGCGCAGCGGGCCGGCCCAGTGCCGTTCGGCGGCGACGCCACGCCACCGCCGCACGGCCGGCGTGGTGACGAACCAGGCGGTGCCGAGCACCTGGAGCGCGGCGGTCGCGTACAGCCCGGCGGCCGGGCCGCCCGCACCGATCGCCGCGACCGACACCAGCGGCCCGACGATGAAGATCAGCTCCTGGACGGCGATGTCCAGCGAGTACGCGGTGTGCACCCGCGACTCGGGCAGCAGGTCGCGCCAAAGCACCCGCAGGCCGGACTCGAACGGCGGCGCGCCGGCACCGGCAAGCAGCGCGGCCGGCACGGCCAGGCCGAGCGGCGGTTCGCCGGCGGCGAGGGCCAGGAAGCCCGCGGTCGACACCGCCACCCCGGCCAGCATGACCGGCGGCTGCCGCCACCGGTCGGCGATCCGCGCCAGCATCGGGCCGCCGGCGGCCAGCCCGACCGTGTACACGGCGACGAGCAGTCCGGCGACGCCGATCGACCAGCGCTCGCGGGCGAAGAGCAGCAGCGCGACAGGTGAGGACGCGAGCGGGATGCGGCCGACGGTGCTGGCGGCGAGCACCCGGGCGACCTGGGCGACGCGCAGCACGGCAAGCACGCCCGAGTTGGACATGACGAATACTCCCCGACTTATCGGCGCGAACAAGCGATAAAACGGGAGAGCCTAAGGAGCGAAGTCGCCGCGCTCGTGGTCGTTGCCGTAGAGCGGGAGGTCAGGCGTGATCCACTGGCGGAAGGCACAGCGCGAGATCACCGCGTCACCGTACCCCGCCCCGGTTGTCGGGGGCCAGGCATAACCTGTCGCCGTGACCGTCCACGAGCTTTCGCGGCAGGAGGCCCGCCGCGTCGCCGTGAGCGCGCAGCTCCTCGACGCCGGGCGGCCGTCCGACCTGATGGAGGTCGTGCGCCACCTGACGTTCCTCCAGGTCGACTGGACCGCCGCCGTCGCGCCGAGCGCCGACCTCGTGCTGTGGAGCCGCCTCGGCTCGGCCTACCGGCCGGCGGAGCTGGCGCGGGCGCTGGAAAGGCGTGAGCTCGTCGACCTGCACGCCAGGATCCGGCCGCGCGAGGACCTCGCGCTCTACACCGCCGAGATGGCCGCCTGGGAGACGCGCACCGGCCTCAAGGACTGGGAGGTCGCCCAGCGCGGATGGGTGCGCGCCAACGATGCCTGCCGCCGCGACATCCTCGCCCGGCTCGACGTCGACGGGCCGCTGCCGGCCTCGGCGTTCCCGGACACGTGCGCGGTCAAGTGGGGCTCCTCGGGGTGGAACAACGACCGCAACGTCGGCATGCTGCTCGGCTTCATGGTGCGGCGCGGCGAGGTCGCGGTCGCCGGCTTCGACGGGCGGGAACGGCTGTGGGATCTGGCCTCCCGGGTGTATCCGGGAAATGTCGTGCCGGAGGCGGAGGCGGTGCGGATCCGCGGCGAGCGGCTGCTGCGTTCCCTGGGCATCGTCCGGGCCAGGCAGCCGGAGACGCAGGTGGAGCGGGCCTACCACCTGAGCGAGGTGGGCGAGCCGGCCCGGATCGAGGGGGTCAAGGGCGTGTGGCGGGTCGACCCGGCGCGGCTGGGCCGGCCGTTCGAGGGGCGGGCGGCGCTGCTGTCGCCGCTCGACCGGCTCGTCTTCGACCGCAAGCGGGTGCTGGAGCTCTTCGAGTTCGACTACGCCGTGGAGATGTACAAGCCGGCGGCGAAGCGCCGTTGGGGCTATTACGCGCTGCCGATCCTCTACGGCGACCGCCTGGTCGGCAAGCTCGACGCCACCGCCGACCGCAAGGCCTGGATGCTGCGGGTCGACGCGATCCACCAGGACGTCCCGTTCACGAAGGCGATGACCGCGGCGGTGACCGCCGAGATCGCGGATCTGGCCCGCTGGCTCGGCCTCCCGCTCGACCTACCGGCCGAGCTGGCGCGGCGCTGAGCGGCGGGGCGCGCCGGCGGCGAGCCAGGTCTCGACGCTGCGCGCGTACGCCTCGACGAGCACCGCCTCGGCGCGATGACCGGTGATCAGCGCGACGGCCTCGGCGGCTGAGCGGCCGCGCAGGCGCAGCACCGCGTACGCCAGCATCACCGACCGGCGGCGGCCTTGGTGGCAGTGGATGAGCACGCCCGCCTCGCCGTCGCCGGCCAGCACGTCGGCGGCGAAGTGCGCGGCCGCGGACCACAGCCGCGGGCGCTGGTACTGGCCGAAGTCGAGCAGCGGCACGTGCACCACCCGGCCCGGCCCGAAGAGCGCGCGCTCGACGGCCAGGTCCTGCGACACCCAGATCTGGGCGCGGGAACGGCAGTTGACCACGTGGGTGACGCCCTGGGCGGGCAGGTCGGGCAGGGCGGCGGCGAGCGGCAGGTTGCCGACCGCGATCCGCTCGTCGCCGATCCAGCTCAATGGTGCCGAGGCCCGGTCGGGCCGGTAGAACCTGGTGCTGTAGCGGTAGTACCGCTCCCGCCACGTGAACATGGATCAAGAGTAGGCACGTCACGCCCGCCGGTGGATGTGGCCGCTGACGAACATGCGGTTGACCGCGACCTCCAGCACCGCCGGCAGCTCCTGCTCGAACACCTGGCGGCTGGGGATGTTCGCGCGGTAGAGCTCGTCGTAGTCGGACCTGCCGCGGAAGATCCGGCGGCACTCCTCGGAGAGCCGGCGCCAGTGCGCCACGGTCTCCCGGTCGTCGAGGGCGCGCGGGATCAGCACGGCCGTGGTCGGCTCGCGCGCGCGAATGTCGCGGGCGTTGTACGCGGTCAGAACCTGGGTGGCCGCCTCGACCTCGGTCACCCACGGGTCGACCAGGAGCACCACGATCTGGTTGTGCTGGCCGGCCATCTCGGCCCGCTGCGGCAGCTCCTCCAGGTCGGCCACCCGCGCGGCGAAGCCGTGGCTCTCCGCGAGGCCCGACGCGAACTCGGCCAGCGGGCGAGGGTCGTCCGGATGGTAGGGCGCCCAGTCGCGCGGGCGGTCGCCGTAGAAGTGCCGATCGGAGCGGACCGCCAGCGCGCCGCCGCGGGTCAGCGCCGCGACGACGAAGTGGACGGTGAGGGGGTCGAGGGTGGGCGGCTCGGCGCGGACCGGCTCCGGCGCGTGGAAGACGCTCGGCGCGCTCTCCAGGTCGGGATACCGGTGCCCGACCGGGATCGGGTGCGCCTCGGCGCTCTCCACGATCTGGCCGGCCAGCTCGAACACGAACTCCCGGTAGGCGTCCTGGTGGCGCTGGAGCCGCATCAGCTGGCGTACGGACGTGTCGCCGACCAGGTCGGAGGAGAACTGCAGGCGGCCCGCGACCGGATGCATCTTGCCGGGCGGGAGGGGCACCCAGAGCAGGGGTTTGAGGACCGACGGCTCGAGGCCCGTGTCGTCCTCGTAGCGCGCCACGCGATCGGCGAAGATCTGCCACTCCTGACCGCACGGGCGGCTCAGGAAATAGCGCGGCGAGAGCAGGGCCACGAACGAACGGCTCTGGGCCAAGGCCTCGACGAGCTCGCCCGCCCATATCGTGCCCGCCTTCATGCGGGCGTCGATGAACCCGACCTCGGCGTCTTTGTGCAGGCCGGCGCGGACCCGCACCTCCACGCTGAGGTCGTTGTAGAACTGCCGGACCAGGTCGTCTTCGTCGCCGCGCGCGTAGCTGAGAAAGAAGTACAGCAAACCGCGCTCCCTCGGCCTCGGAGGTGCCCCATACGCGACGTCGCGCCGATTATCCCCAGATTCACGTTCGTCCGACAGACGCGTTTACGGGGTGGGCGGCGTCTTTGACCTCGGGTGGCACGACCCCGCACGATGTCTGGTGTGATGCGACCATCTCCGGACCGGCAGGTAGGGCGGCGGCGCGAGAGCGCACCCAGCATCCGCGACGTCGCGGCGGCGGCGGGGGTGTCGTACCAGACGGTGTCGCGGGTCCTCAACGACTCGCCGAAGGTCAGCCCGGACACCCGCCAGCTGGTGCTCGACGTGATCGGGCGGCTGGACTACCGGCCCAACCGGGCCGCGCGGGCGCTCAGCTCCGGCCGGGCGAAGGCGGTCACCGTGGTCACCGCCGACACGACCCTCTACGGGTACGCGTCCACGCTGCGCGGCATCGAGGAGGCGGCCCGCACGCAGGGGCTCGCGGTGGGCGTGCGCGTGGTCGAGTCCGATCTGCCCATCGACGTGCGCCACGCGATCGACTACGTCAGCGACCCGAGCGCGGGGAGCGTGATCGTGGTCGCGTTCGACGCGCCCGGCGCCGGTGTGCTGCGGGCGCTGCCGGACGGCGTGCCGGCGGTCGCGGCGACCGAGGCCGGCGGCCTGGCCGACTCGACGCGCACCATGCTCTACCTCGACGAACGGCAGGCGGCCGCCGAGGCGACCCGGCACCTGCTCGACCTCGGCCACCGCACCGTGCACCACGTGGCGATCCCGTCGGAGACCGGCACCAGCGCGCGCCAGGCCGGCTGGCGAGACGTGCTGGAGACCGCCGGCGCGCCGGTGCCGCCGGTCGAGCCGGTCGGCTGGGACCCGCACTCGGCCTACCTGGCCGGGCGGGAGCTGGCCGCCGATCCCGCGGTCACCGCGATCCTGTGCGGCAACGACGACACCGCGCTCGCGGTGCGCCGCGCGCTGTACGAGGCCGGCCGCGACGTGCCCGGCGACGTGAGCGTGGTCGGCTTCGACGACGTGCCGGGCGCGGCGTACTGGACGCCGGCGCTCACGACCGTGCGGATGGACTTCGTCGGGCTGGGCCGGGCCTGCCTGGCCGCCGTCGTGGCCGAGGTGACCGGGCGCGAGCGGCCCGAGCCCGAGCTGGCCGCGCCGCGCCTGGTGGTGCGCGAGTCGACCGCCCCGCCGCGGCGCCGCTGAGGACGCCTGAGGGGCGCCGCGGAAATCTGTTAGTAACAACAAGGTAACGAGCCCTTCCCGCCGGCCCGTGTGACCGATCACACTCACATCTCAGCCGGCGCGTGTGACCGATCACATCGATGGTCTCGACCGCTCCGGTCGGCGCACGAACTCGCCGCACACTCGGCAAGGAGCACGTACGTGACCTCGTTGGAATCCGTCACCAGCCTCGTCTGGGGCCACGCAGCGCTGACGCTCGTCGTCGACGTGTCCCCGGACGGGCCGGTGGCCCTGCGGATGCTCTCCGCCGGCATCGCGCCACACCCGCCGCGGGCGACCCAGCCGCTGGTGGAGGTGCTGGTCGCCGGCGAGGGGCGGGCGCAGGTGTCGCAGCGCTTCTCGGAGACGGCGATCGGGCGGCGGCTGGTGTACGCCGGCAGCGCGCAGCGCCGCGACGGCGCCTGGCGCGAGCTGACCGTCGAGCTGCGCGACGAGCGGACCGGCCTCACCGCCGAGCTGCTCGTCCGCTCGCCCGAGGGGGTGAGCGCCTGCCAGGTCCGCACCCGGCTCACCAACCACGGCGCCGCGCCGGTGCGGCTGCTCGGCCTGACGTCGTTCGCCGCCGGTTTCGGCGCCACGCCGGTGGCGGACCTCGACCTGGTACGGGCCGACAGCGAGTGGCTCGGCGAGAGCCGGTGGACCCGGCACCCGCTGCGCGACGCGGTACCCGACCTCAACCTCGGCCTGCACGGCCAGGACGCCCGGGGTCGGGTGGCGCTCACCAGCCAGGGCACCTGGTCCACCGGCGCGCACCTGCCGACCGGCGGGCTCGTCGACCGCGTGGGCGGGCCGGCGTGGCTGTGGCAGGTCGAGCACAACGGGCCCTGGCGCTGGGAGGTGGGGGAGCGGCGTGGCGGCGCGTACGTCGCGCTGCTTGGCCCCACCGACATCGACCACCAGTGGGCGCAGTGGCTGGCGCCGGGCGAGTCGTTCACGTCGGTACCCGTGTCCGTCGCGGTGTCCGCGGACGGCCTGGACGGCGCGGTCGCGGCGCTGACCGCCCACCGGCGGGCGCTGCTGCGGCCGCACCCGGACCGGTCCGCGCTGCCGGTGGTCTTCAACGACTACATGAACACGCTGGCCGGCGACCCCACGACCGCCAAGCTGCTGCCGCTCATCGACGCGGCCGCGGACGCCGGCGCGGAGGTCTTCTGCGTCGACGCCGGCTGGTACGACAACGACGCGAACTGGTGGGACAGCGTCGGCGAATGGCAGCCGTCGCAGACCCGCTTCCCGCGCGGCATCGAGGAGGTGCTCGCGCGGATCCGCGCGCACGGCATGCTGCCGGGACTGTGGCTGGAGCCCGAGGTTATCGGGGTGCGCAGCCCGATGGCCGACAAGCTGCCGCCCGAGGCGTTCCTCCAGCGCGGCGGCGTGCGGGTGGTCGAGCACGGCCGGTACCACCTGGACCTGCGCCACCCCCGCGCGGTCGCGCACCTGGACGAGGTGGTCGACCGGCTGGTCGAGCAGCTCGGCGTGGGCTACTTCAAGCTCGACTACAACATCGACCCGGGCGCCGGCACCGACCTCGACGCGGACAGCGCCGGCGCCGGGCTCCTCGGCCACAACCGGGCCCACCTGGCCTGGCTGGACCGGCTCCTCGACCGGCACCCCGACCTGATCCTGGAGAACTGCGCCTCCGGCGCCATGCGGATGGACTACGCCGTGCTGTCCCGCATGCAGCTCCAGTCGACCAGCGACCAGCAGGACTTCCTGCGGTACCCGCCGATCGCGGTGGCCGCGCCGATGTCGGTGCTGCCCGAGCAGTCGGCCAGCTGGGCGTACCCGCAGCCGGACATGACGCCCGAGGAGCTCGCGTACACGATGTGCACCGGCATGCTCGGCCGCCTCTACCTCTCCGGTCACCTCGACCACATGTCGCCGGAGCAGCGGGCGTCGGTGCGCGCCGCGGTGCGGACGCACCAGGCGATCCGCGCCGACCTGGCGGCCGCCGTGCCGCTGTGGCCGCTCGGCCTGCCCCGGTGGGACGACCCGTGGCTCAGCCTCGCGCTGCGCACCGGAAACACCACGTATCTGGCGGTGTGGCGGCGCGGGGGCGCCACCGCGCCCGCGACGCTCGCCCTGCCGCACCTGCGGGGCCGGGACGTCCGGATCGACGTGCTCTACCCGCGCGATCTGCCCGCCTGGCGGCTCGACTGGGCCGCCGGATCACTGACCGTCACCCCCACGGGCGCCGAACCCGCTGCCCGGCTGATCAAGATTACTGAAGGATGAACGCGATGAAGAGATGGACCAGCCTCGCCACCGCGGCGGTGCTCACGCTCGGTCTCGCGGCGTGCAGCGACCCGGCCGCGGAGACCGGCACCGACACCGCCGCCACGTGGGCGGACCCGACCGCGAAGCTCGATGGCGTCAAGCTCACGATCTGGGCCGCTCAGAACAGCAACACCGTGCCCAAGAAGGTCGTCGAGGGCTTCCAGGCCGCGACCGGCGCCACCGTCGAGGTGGTGACCATCCCGGACCCGTACGAGCAGGGCATCCAGACCAAGGTCGCCACGGGTGACAAGCCGGACATCGCTTTCTGGCAGCCGACCGCGTCGATGCTCACCGCCATCAACGCCAAGACCAACCTCCAGCCGTTGAACGACGCGCCGTGGCTGACCAAGCTGTCCCCGGACCTCAAGGACATCACGGGCATCCTGGACGGCACCCGGTACGCCGCGCTGATCACCAGCCCGGCCGTCGAGGGCGTCTACTACAACAAGGAGGTCTTCGCCGCGAACGGCGTCACGACCACGCCGAAGAGCTTCGACGAGATGGTGACGCTGGCCCGCACGCTCAAGGGCAAGGGCGTCACGCCGTTCTACGAGATGGCCGCGGACCGGTGGGCCACCCAGTGGTGGGTGCAGGTGCAGCTCGCCGACGCGGCGAAGGCCGGCTTCTGGGAGAAGGTCAACAAGGGCGAGGCCACGTTCAACGACCCGGTCGTGCTGGACGCGATCAAGACCTACAAGTCGCTGATCGACGAGGGTCTGTTCAACAAGAACATCAAGACCGCGAAGTTCGAGGACCAGGGCGCCGCGCTGCTGGCCGGCGAGGCGGCGATGGTCGTGCAGGTCAACTCCTTCTTCGGCCAGCTACAGGCCAAGGCCGACACCGCCACGCTGGACAAGAAGATCGGCTTCTTCCCGATCTCGCCGTCGGGCAACGTCGGCACGTTCATCCCGGACCAGTCCAACGCGCTGGTCGCGTTCAAGACCGGTGACGCCAAGCGCGAGGCGGCCGCCCGGCAGCTCATGGCGTACTGGATGGGGCCCGGCTACGCCGACTTCGTCACCGACCGCAACACCGTCTCGCTGGAGACCGCCGTGCCCAACCCGGCCGGGGTGCCCAAGGCGCTGCTCGACGTGCACGCCGCGCTGCCCACCTCGGTCGGCTCGATGCAGGCGCTCGCCGTCGCCAACCCCGACCTCTACATCAACCTGGCCGACATGATCACCGGAACGATGTCGCCGGAGCAGGTCGCCAAGGCGACGCAGGACCAGTTCGCGCAGCTGGCCAAGGCGGCCGGGGCGCCCGGGTTCTAGCGATGCCCACTCTCGAGGAGACGCGGGTGCCGGAGCGGGCCGCGAAGCCCGCTTCGGCGCCGCGCCGCGCCCGTGGCGCCATCAACCGCAGCACGCACCCGATGTGGTTCCTCGCCCCGGCGCTCGCGATCCTGCTGGTCTTCTTCTTCCTGCCGACCGTCTACAACTTCGTGTACGCGTTCACCGACTGGTCCGGCTTCAAGGCGCAGATCAACCCGGTCGGGTTCGACAACGTCGAGGAGCTCGCCGGAAGCGGCACGCTCTTCCGGGCGCTGCGCACCACCGTCGTGTACGCGGTGCTGGTCGCGATCTTCCAGAACGTCTTCGGGTTCGCGCTGGCCGTGCTGCTCGAACGGGACACCTGGCTCAACCGGCTGGCCCGGGTCTTCTTCCTGGTCCCGGTGCTGATGTCCGCGCTCGCGGTCGGCTACATCTTCCAGGCGCTGCTCAAACCTGAGGGGAGTGTCAACAAGCTCATCGGTGGTGTGACCGGTCAACCGTTCGACTACGCCTGGCTGGGGGACACCACGTGGACGATCGTCGTGGTGGCGGCCATCCACGGGTGGAAGTGGATGGGCCTGTCGATGCTCATCTACCTGGCCGGCCTCAAGACGATCCCGGAGGACCTGATGGAGGCGGCCCGCATCGACGGGGCGTCCCGGTGGCGCACGTTCTGGCGGATCCGGTCGCCGCTGCTCGCCCCGGCGGTCACGTTCAACGTCGCCACCGCGCTGCTCGGCTCGATGAACGGCTTCGACATCGTGCAGGCCACCACCGGCGGCGGACCGGCCCGCACCACCGAGATCCTCAACATCTTCATCTACCGCACGTTCGGCCAGGGCCTGTTCGCCCAGGCCACCACGATGAGCCTGATCCTCTTCCTGCTGGTCGCGCTGATGGCGTTCCCGGTGATCTACCTGCTGCGCCGAAGGGAGCGGGTGCTGTGAGCGAGCGTGGCAAGCGGCGCTTGCCCGCGACGACGGTGAGCGAGCGATCAAAGGAGGCGTTGTGAACAGCGACTCGGCGATCTGGCGCCGGCTACAGCCCTTCGTCGCCACCGCGCTCGTGGTAGTGCTGATCGGCGTTCCACTGTGGCTGGTCGTGGTGACCGCGGGCAAGTCGCAGGGGGAGGCGCTCAACCCCGACCTGTCCCTGCCCTCGGACTGGCAGCTGTGGGCCAACCTGAAGTCGGTCTGGAGCGAGGGCGACGTGCCGGCCGCGTTCTTCGGCAGCCTGCTCGTCGTCGCACCCACGGTCGCCGGCGTGCTCACGTTCGGCTCGATGGCCGCGTGGGTGCTCGCCCGGCGGGCCACCCGCGTCAGCGCGGTCCTCTACGCGCTGGCCATCAGCGGCATCGTGCTGCCGCCGGCGGTCGTGACCGTGGTGCTGCTGCTGCGCCAGCTCGGGCTCGCCGGCACCGCGGTCGGGATGATCGGCGTCTACATGGGCATCTACATGTCCACAGTGGTCTTTTTCGTCACCGGCTTCGTGCGCACGATCCCGGCGTCGCTGGAGGAGGCCGCGCAGATCGACGGTGCCGGCCCGTTCACCGTCTTCCGCCGGGTGGTGCTGCCGATGCTGCGCCCGGTGCTCGCCACCGCCACGATCCTCATCTGCCTGTACGTGTGGAACGACGTCTTCTACGCGTTCTTCGTCGTGGGCGGCCGGCTGGACACGCTGCCGCTCAACCTCTTCCGGGTCGCCAGTGCCGGTCTCTACCTCAACAACTGGCACCTCATCTTCGCGTACGTGATTCTCATGAGCCTGCCGCTGGTGGCGGTCTTCGCGGTAGCCCAGCGGAAGATCATCTCTGGCATCACCAGCGGCGCTGTGAAGTAGGAGTCTCCCTTGAAGGTTCTTTCCGTCCTTGCCCTGGTGGTGGTTGGATTGTCCGTGCCCGCCTCCGCGGCCGCCTCCGCCTCCGCGGCCGCCTCCGCCGACGTGCTCGCTGTCGACTTCGGACAGACCACCGGCGCCTTCCGCGGCGGCGCCACCGGCACCCTGTACGGCTTCGGCGACGACGGGGCGCCCACCCAGGCGCTCATCAACGGCGCGCACATCACCAACACCTCGCAGAAGGCGCCGTACGGCACCCAGCACCCGAGCGGCGACGCCCTCAAGGTGGAGGACGGCTTCTTCCGCAAGCACGGCGAAGACATGTACATCTACGTCCAGGACTACTACCCGGACTGGTCGTACAACGGCGGCCGGCGCCCCGGCGACACCCGCACGTACAACCAGGCCGACGGCACCTACGTGGACACGCCGAACGGGGTCTGGGACTACCTGGAGGTGGTCGAGTTCGTCACCGAGGCGGTCGCGGCGCGCTCGTCCCGGCCGGAAAGCTACGTGTTCATCCCGTTCAACGAGCCCGACGGCGGCAACTGGTACGCCGACTGGGGCACGCTGAAGGACACGTTCCTGGCCGACTGGAAGGCCACCTACGACAAGATCCAGGAGGTGTACGCGCGGCACGGCCTCGGCCACGCCCGGATCGGCGGCCCCGGCGACACCCGGTGGCAGCCGGCCCGCTCCGCCGACTTCCTCGTCTACGGCAAGGCGCACGGCGTGCTGCCCGACATCTTCATCTGGCACGAGCTCGGCATCGACAACCTGCGCACGTTCCGCGGAAACTACGCGGCGTACCGCCAACTGGAGAAGGACCTCGGCGTCGGCCCGATCCACGTCAACGTCACCGAGTGGGGCATGCTGCGCGACATGAGCACGCCCGGCCAGCTGATCCAGTGGCTGTCCATCATGGAGGACCTGAAGATCGACGGCCAGACCGCGTACTGGAACTACGCCGGCAACCTCAGCGACAACAGCGCCCGCGCCAACGCGGCCAACGCCGGCTGGTGGATGTTCAAGTGGTACGGCGACCTGGCCGGCAGCCGCACCGTGGCGGTCACCCCGCCGGCGCTGAACACAGTGGACACCCTTCAGGGCATCGGCGCGATCGACAGCCGCAACAAGCGCGCCACCGTGCTCTTCGGCGGTGGCGGCCAGCCGGTGTCGCTGCGCCTGTCCGGCCTCGGCTCGCTGGGCCACCGCGTCGACGTCGAGGTCCGCGAGATCACCCTCTCCGGCGCCGAGGGCGTCTCCGGCGCACCCCGCGTGGTCAAGGTGCTCGACGACGCCCGCCTCGACCGCGGCAAGCTGAGCCTCGACGTGCCGGTGTACGACCGCTACGCCGCGTACCAGGTGCTCGTCACCCCGGCGCAGGACCGCGCGCCCACCCTCTCCGGCTGGCAGGCGAGCATCGAGGCGGAGCAGGCAAGCCTGACCGACGCCACCGTGTACCAGCAGGACCCGCTGAACGGCGGCGGCTGGAAGTTCCTCGCGTCGGGCGGCCACGACGTCGGCTCGTTCAACCGGCCGACCTCCAAGGCGGAGTGGACGGTCACGGTGCCGCGCACCGGCAGCTACCGCTTCCAGGTCATCGGCGGCACGCCCGGCGTACCCGGCCGGCACGCCCTCTTCGTCGACGGCGCCGGCCCGACGATCGTCCAGTACCGGGCGGACCTCGCGCTCACCTCGGTGCAGCGGTGGCAGTACCGGGGCAGCGCCGAGGTGACGATCCCGCTCACCGCCGGCGAGCACACGCTCTCGCTGCGGTCCAGTGTGGACGGCGCGACCGTGCTGCCGAACTCCGACATCACCCTCGACAAGCTCCTGCTCACCGACGTCACCGGCGGCGAACCCACCATCTACCCGGCCTCCACGCTGCGCTACTACGGCGGCGCGCACGTCACGTACGACGTGGCGAGGGCCCGCGGCCACGGCCTGATCCAGGGCCGCGGCGAGCGCGCCGACGCGTACCTCCAGGCCTGGGAGACCGGCTACCACGACCTGACCGTCGACTACCGGAGCCAGCGCGCCACCGACCTCGGCCTCACCGTGAACGGCCGCCAGGTCGCCACCTTCCGCGCGCCCCGCGCCGGCGCCTGGCGCTCCACCGTCCGCGTCCACCTCAGCCACGGCATCAACGAGGTCGAGGTGCGCTCCAGAAACGGCGCCCTGGTCGGCGAGCTGACCACCACCCGGGTGGCCGAGGCGGACAGCGCGGCGGTCACGGTCGAGGCGGAGGACGCGATCCGGCACGGCGCCACGGCGGTCGCCACGTACGCGGACGGCTCGGGCAGCAACGCCTCCGGCCTGAAGGGGCTCGGCTTCGTCGGCAACGGCGCCGCGAACACGTTCGAGGTGCCCCGCGGCCCCGGCTTCGACCGTCCGGGCGACTACGACATCGCGGTCACGTACGCCAACGCGGAGCTCAGCGGCCGCCACGACTACAACCCCCAGGTCGTCGACCGCCGCCTGGAGGTCACCGAGACCGGCGGCGGCAGCGCGTACGCGTACTTCCGCTACACCTACGCCTGGAACAGCTTCCTGGAACGCACCATCCCGATAACCCTGACGACAGCGGACGCCCCACTCGTCTTCGGCAACCCCAACGCCTACGCCCCCGACATCGACAAGCTCGTCATTGCCCCCGCGGTCGTCGGCAAACCCACGACAGCCCCCCGCTGACCATCCATGTAGATCAGGGACCTCGGTGGCGTGTCGCACGGCGCGCCGCGCCACCAAGTCCCGATCGACAAGCAGATTGCCCCCGTCCGCGCCAGCTGCGGGCCGTATGCTCCCGCGGGCACCGCTCCGGCCGGCGGCTCGCCAGGGCTCGCCGAAACCCCCGGCCTCCACTGCCAGCTCCGCCGTTCAAGCCCCCAGACGCGCGGCGCCCGCGCGGCAAGCTCTCGGACGCGCGGTGCCCGTGCCGCCAAGCTCATCGGCGAGACAAGGCAGTAGTCTTCGACGCGCTCGACGACCTCGTCCGCCGCTTGGTGCCCTGCGGGCTCCCTCTTGGCGAGGGTGATAAGTGGGGGCGGCGCCCCGGGTATCGCGAAGGTGATAGGAACCGGGGCGGACTTCGTGGCTGGACTGACGTCGCGCGCTCAAACGATGCGATGTCGATCGTGAATTCGGTCGGCCGGTGAATTGGTTGTCGTTGGCGCGAGATCCACCGCGGCCTGGTCCTGAGGAAAGGAGCGGTCCTTGCTGATGCTGGCGATGGTCGGCGATGCGGCGATCTCGCCGGCGCGTTTTTACACCGCGCGGATGCCGCCCCCTGGAGACGCCGGGAGTTTCCGCTGCTCAGGTGGGGTAGACGTCGAGGTTGCGGGCAGATGTCGAGCTGGGTGTGGTGGGTGGTCCCGGTGCGGCTCTGCTGGTGGGCCTGGCGCGACCGGACTGACCGCCGGTGCGGCGCGGGAGCTGTCGCGCAGGTGGCGGCGGCGGTGGCCGTGGCGCTGGACCAGACCCCAGGCGCGATGGCGCTCATGCGCGCGACGGAACTCGTCACGCTCGGGAGAATAGTTTCGCGACGCGGTCCGGTCACGCATTTGGGCGAGCGCGGCCGACGTGAACAACTGAAGCTGCCGCATACCTAATTGTCCCGCGGCCGGCGGGAAATTCTCGCCCCTAACCGATGGTGGATCATGCCAAAAACGTTTTGCGTCGCTGGCTCCTATGGCTTCCGATATCTCAAGCGTTTGGTACGCCGATAGTGGTGACCAACGGCGGATGAGTGGGGCCGCGGGAGCGACGGTCCGGACCACGACGGACGTCGCGGTAGCTCGAATTCGCCTTGGCGATACATCGCCTAGAGCCCTTTCGGAGTCGAGGTGGCCAGGCGCTGAGTTCCTTTAGGACAAGGATTTGGGCTACCGCGATGTCCGTCGTGGTCCAGACCGCTGCTCCCGCGGCCTCACCCGTCCGCCGTTGGTCGCGCTCACCCTGCGCGTAACCGGCCCGGGGAGAAAGGGGGCGGATGGATTGAGTTCGTGCCAGGCAGTGGTCGACGTTTGTCCACAATGCCCGTTCCCGGATCGGCGATCCGGGAAAGCAACAAGTCTCGTCCCCTGGCTGGTGACGCTGCGTCAGGATGGCGGAGGTAGCGCCGCGAAGACCCTTCGGGCTTGTCCCGCGGAGCCGGCTGTGGACGGCCGGGGGTTTCGGCGAGCGCTGCGAGCCGGTGCCGGGAGCGGTGCCCGCGGGAGCACACGGTCCGTCGCTGAGGCGGACGGGGAAAATCTGCCGGAACGCCGCCGCGCGCGTAACCCCGACTCCGAAAGGTCTCTAGAGTGGGCTTGATGATCACGGAGTTCGCGGTGGCCGGCCCGGGGGCCGGTCCGTACGGAATTGTGGGCGGGCCCGACGGGGCGCTGTGGCTCACGCTGGTGCACGGCGGTGGGATCGCCCGGCTCGACCTCGGGGGTGGCGGGGTCACCACGTTCCCGCTGGACGCGCCGGCCTGCGGGCCTTCGGTCATCACGGCGGGGCCGGACGGGGCGCTGTGGTTCACCCGCAACCGTGACCACCGGATCGGTCGGATCACGACCGGTGGGGAGAGTGTGTCGTTCCCTACGCCTACGGCGGAGAGCGGGCCGTTCGGCATCGCGGCGGGCGCTGACGGCGCGCTGTGGTTCACCGAGATGAACGCGGACGCCGTCGGTCGGGTCACCACGGATGGCGAGGTCACCGAGTATCCGCTGCCGGTGCGCGGCGGCTTCGCCTCGATGATCTGCGCCGGGCCCGACGAGGCCATGTGGTTCACGCTCAACCAGGCGAACGCGATCGGGCGGATCGGTCTCGGCGGTGCGGTCACCTTGCACGCGCTGCCCACCGAGGGCGCCGCGCCGGTCGGCATCGCCCGTGGCGCCGACGGCGCGCTGTGGTTCGTCGAGATCGGCGCGGGTCAGGTCGGTCGCATCGCGCCCGATGGTGAAATCACCGAGTATCCGCTGCCGGACCGGGGCGCCCGGCCGCACGCGATCGCGGCCGACCCCGACGGAGGCTGCTGGTTTACCGAGTGGGGTGCCAACCGGGTCGGGTACGTGAGCCCCGGCGGGGAGTTTCGCCACCACGACCTGCCGACGCCCGGCGCCGAGCCGCACGGTCTCGCGGTCGGGCCGGACGGTGCGGTCTGGGTCGCGCTGGAGACCGGCGCGGCCGCCCGGGTCACGCCGTGGGGGACGTGACCCGGGCGGCGCGGCTACCGAGCGGGGTAGGTGATGGCCGGCCGGGGTGGTGTGGCCATGCCCGAGCCGAGGAAGTAGTCGACGTGGTGTGACTGCATGTACCCCTTGAGGGTCATGGCGTTGCGGTAGGCGGGGTTGTGCGCGAGCGTGTACAGCCTCGTGGTGGACGGCTGGTTGGTGGTGAAGACGATGAGCTCGTTGAAGGCGGCGTTGGTGTAGACGACCTCCTCGCGCCAGTCGCCGAGGATGTCGCCGTAGAACGTTGGTTGCACGCCCTGGCTGGCGTCGACGGCGCCGTAGTTCCAGGTGCTGACGAGCCGTGGCACGCTGCCGGTCCCGGTCGGGGCGGTCGGGTTCCACTTCTCGATTTTGCCGTCGTTGAGCAGCTCCATGGTGATGTCGCCGTCCCACCACAGGCCCAGCTGCGGCCAGGGTTGGAGCGTGGTGTTCGACTGGGTGAGCTGGTTGGTGGGGGCGTTGTAGAGGCCGGAGAAGGCCCAGACCTCCATGCCGGGGAAGCGCGGGTCGACGTCGCCGGCCATGCCCCGGCCCACGTCGGCGGTGCCGGACTCGACGTGCTGCCAGATCATGTTGCCGGTCGTGGCGTCGTAGTAGTAGTCGCGCAGGCCGCTGGGGTTGACCTGCTGCACGCCGTACCCCTGGAGGCCCGGCCGGTTCGGGTCCATCTTCGTGATGTGGAACCGGTCGCCGTGGATGATGCCGCGCGGGGCGAGGGAGTAGCGGAGGGTGCCGTTGCCGTTGAGTACGAAGCCGATCTCGGCGATCTCGTCCCGGCCGTCTCCGTCGACGTCGACGATGCGGGTGTTGTGCCCGTCGGGAAGGTTCTGGTTGCCGCGCAGGAACTTCCACTGCATGCTCAGCGCGCCGCCGGTGAACCGCCACGCGGTGAACATCAGGTTGAAGTCGCCGGAGCCGATCCGGTTCTTCATGTACGCGACGAGGCTGGGGTTGACGCCGTCGAGGTGGCCGACGCCGAAGCGCGCGTACAGCGGACCGTCGGAGAGGTAGTCGGTGGGCACCGCGGCGGTGGCGCGGGCCGCGCCCGTCATGCCGTCGAGGATGGCGATGGCCTGGCGGGTGTTGTCGCTCAGGCCGTTGTACGTGACGCCGTTGCCGAACCGGACGCCGTTGGCGATCCGCACCGCCACCTCGGCGCGGCCGTCGCTGTCGAGGTCGTACACGGTGACGCCGTCGTTGTGGCCGATGTCGATGGTGGACGATCCACCCTCGATGTTGTCCTGGTTGGTGCTGTTGGGTCCCATGTCGACGGACCAGAGGAACTGCCCGTTGCTCCGGTACGCCTCGATGGTCTGCGGCGACGTCTGCCGGTCGAGCACGTAGTCGTACTCGCCGTCGCCGTCGAGGTCGCCGACCCAGACGAACTTGACCGCGCCGCCGCCGCGGATCGGCACCCGCACGACAGGCTCGGTCGCGTGGTTGGCGGTCAGCGTGAACGCGCCGCTCGGTGCCTGCTCGGCGCCGCCGACGACCGGCCGCACCCGGTAGGTGTTGGCCTGGGCGAGGTTGGCCGTGCTGTCCACATAGTTCGTTCCGCCGGTCAGGACGGCCGGGTTGAGCCTGGTCTCGGCGCCGCCGCCGGTGGAGCGGTACACGTTGAAGCCGATGCCGGCCGGGTCGAGGCCGAGCAGCCGCCAGCTGACCAGCACCTGGTTGGTGCCGGAGCGGACGGCCACGACGCCGCGGCCGAGGCTCTCCATCCGGCGGCCGTTTGGCGGCGGGGTGGTGGTGCCACCGGTGGTGACGTCGAGGTAGTCGACGTTGGGCAGCCCGCCCGCGGTCGTCGCGGCGAGCCGGATGGTGTTGTTGCCCGCGTTGAGCTGGACGGTCAGCGTGCGGGTCGCCCAGGCGTTCCACGCGCCGGTGCCGTCGAAGGGTACGCCGGCGTGTGCCACCGAGCCGTTCACGCTGACATCGGCCGGGCGCCCGGCCGCGGCACCGTTGGCGTACCGGATGTCCACTGTGGCGCTGCCGGCGGCGGGCGCGTTGACCGTGAACTGCGCCGCGACCCCGGTGCCGCTGTTGGTGTCGCAGAACCCGCCGCCGGAGTAGCCGGAGTGGTTGGAGGCGATGGTGCCCTCGCAGGTGGCGGGGGCGTTCTCCGCCTCGTAGCGGGTGGTCGCGGCGGACGCGTGGAGCGCGACGACGACGCCGGCTCCGAACAGGAGGGTCGCGGCGGACGCGACCGTCAACGAACGTCTCATGGTAAGCCTCACGGAAGGTGGTCGCCGACCAGCGCGAGGCACTGGATCGCGGCGAGTCCGTACTGGGCACTTGCGTTGGTGGACACGAACGCGGCCTCGTCGACGGGCTTGAGCACGGCGGAGCCGCCGACCCGCACGGAGCGCCAGTTGAGGTTGCGCGGGTAGCCGGCGTGTCCGGTGTAGAACTCCTGCCAGGCGCGGGCCGCGAGCGCCTCGTTGCCGGTCTTCACGGCGGCGTACGCGGTGAGCCGGGAGTGCGCCTGGCGCAGGTTGAGGTTGCCGAACGACTGGCCGGTCTCGGCGATCTGCTCGGCGGCGGTGCCGTTGTACAGCCGGCAGTACTGGAGCCAGGCGTCGGTGAACTCCGGCATGTCGACGAGGTCGATCAGCTCGCTGCACATCTCGACGAGGCCGAACACCGCGCCGAGCGAACCGACCGACACCACCGGCTGGGCCGGCGCGAACTCGCCGGTGTCGAGGTCGTAGAGGCCGCTGCCCTGGATGAACCCGTTGGGCATGGCGGCGATGGTGCGCGCCGTGTTGAGCAGCTTGGTGCGGGCGATCGGGTTTCCGCCGCGTTCCCACTCGGTGAGCCAGGCCGCCGCCAGGCCGCTCCAGTCGGTGCCGGTGCCGATCGACAGCGCGTGCGGGTCCGGCTCGTACGGCTCGGTGCGGATCTTGCGGATCGGGTCGAGCACCAGGAAAGTGCGGTCGGAGTCGACGAGGTCGCGCATGAGGTCGCCGACCCGCTCGTCGGCGGTGAG
Organism: Phytohabitans sp. LJ34; assembly: GCF_052068095.1. Taxonomy (NCBI): domain Bacteria; kingdom Bacillati; phylum Actinomycetota; class Actinomycetes; order Micromonosporales; family Micromonosporaceae; genus Phytohabitans; species Phytohabitans sp. LJ34. Next base: position 208,202 of record NZ_JBQHDG010000017.1, read on the forward strand.
GAAGTAGTAGACGCGGCGGTACGCGGCGCTGCTGATCCGCAGCTGCTTGGCGCTGTCGGCCCAGTGCAGCACGCCGTGCCGGGTGCCGAGGTCGCGCCACTTGCCGAGGTGGTAGACGTCGACCTCGCCGGTGTGCCGGGTCATCGCCTCGGCGAAGCGGAACACGTCCGCGCGGCCGGAGCGCAGGTACTGGTACCACAGCCAGAGGTCGGGGGAGAGTTCCGAGTTGGCCCAGGCGTAGCCGCCGACGTCGTACCGCCACACGTGCCGGTCGGTGTCGTAGCTGTGCATGATGTCGCCGTAGTGCCAGAACCCGTACCAGGAGCGCTGGTCGACCTGCTTGCGGTGGTGGTCGAAGAGGAAGTCGAGCCGGTCCTCGATCTCGCGCCGGGCGTCGGTGCTCCGGTCGACCGGGCTCCAGTCGCCGAACACGCCGGCGGCGTGCAGGTGCTCCGGCGTGCTGACGACCAGCGGCGGCGCGGCGGTGGCGGCGGCGAGCTGGGCGAAGCGCTCGGCGGAGGGGGTGGCGTCGAGCGCCCAGAACGACAGCTCGGTGGTGCGCGCGATCCCGTACGGGGTGCCGAAGCCGGGCTCGTAGTCCTCGTACGTGATCTCGAGGCCTTCGAGCTGCTCCGGGTAGGTGTCCTGGCCCATGCCGTCGTGGTAGAACCGCAGGTCCATCGGGGTGGCGTCGGGCGACCACAGCCAGGCGGTGACCTCGGCGTGCTCCCCGGCCGCGCCGCGGACGTCGAGCTGGGTCGGGTGCAGCTGCCAGAAGTCCTTCATGCCGAACGCGAGCCCGCCGGAGACGCCGCCGGCGTAGGCGAGGCCGCTGGCCCGTCGCCCGGTGTCGACCTGCACCCAGCCGTGCCCGGCGCTGGTCCGCTTGCGGATGTCGAAGCAGCCGTCGGCGAGCTGCCGGAGGCTGTAGTCGCCCCAGGCCGGGATGAGGTGCAGCCGGCTGGTCACCCGCTGGTCCCATGTGGACGGATCCGGGAGGGGCCGGCCGGCGATCTGCGCCTGGCGCACGGCCGCGCCGGGATCGCGGCGCAGGCCGGTGATGCCGCGGACGGCCTCGCCGAGCACACCGTCGCCGTCGCCGGCGAACCGCACGTGCCGGTCGTAGAGCTGGTCGGCCATCGGCACCCGGAACCGGACGCCGAGGCCGCTGATGAAGTCCTTCTTCTCGTTGCCGTCGAAGACGAAGGTGTGCACCATCCGGATGCCGTCGCTGCCCGCGTAGAGGTAGAACCGCACGGTGAACGGCAGCCACTCCCGGCGGCCCTTGTCCGCGCGGTGCTTGCCTTCGACCCGGACGACCGCGCGGACCGGGCCGCTCTGCTCGACGGTCACCTTGTGGATCTCGCTGGTGAACCGCTCGGTGTGCACCGTGGCCGGGGCGTCGTCGGCGTCGTCCTTGCGCAGGCACACGAGCGTGCCGTGGGTGGCGACGGTGCGGTCGCCGCGGACGATCTCGCGCACGAGCACCCGGCCCTGGCGGGCGAACACGCAGCGGATGGCGCCGGTGTCGACCTCCACCTCGCGGCGGGTCTCGGTGACCTTCAGGGGAGCGGCCGGCGCGGCCGGGGCGCCGGGGCGCAGCGTGTATCGCTCGGCGGGCGGGACGCCGGTGCCGATCGCGTGGGCGGTCCACTTGACGCTGCCGTCCGGCCAGAAGCCGATCGGCCACGACTGCACGGGCACGGCCGCGCCGTCGGCCGTGGCCAGCGACAGCTCCTGGCCGCGGGCGAGCGTGCCGCGCGCCCAGGGCACGCCCCAGGTGGAGCCGACGAGCGCCGAGGGGGTGCCGCCGTCGAGCCAGCGCAGGGGCACGTCGGCCGGCTCGACCGCGGCGAGGGTCTCGGCGGTGGCTCCGGCGGGCGCCGCGGCGGCCGGGCGGGTGAGAGGCAACTGGGACGCGGCGCCGGCGATCGCCGCGCCCATCAGCAGGCTGCGCCTGGGCAGCTGGGGCATGGCGCACTCCACTTCGTGGGGGTGGAAAACGCTTACTATGACCATGCAGGTAACCAGGAGTGCTGACAGCTGTCAATACCTACTTGTACCTGCTTGATCCGCTGCCGGAGGCTCGTCTAGGCTCGTGCGCATCGCTACAAACGTTTTAACAAGGCTGCCGCCGGTCGACCCCCCGCTGTCGCCGTACACCGGGTGGACCCGCGCGCACTGGGAGGCGCTCGCCGACCACCTGCTCGACGCGGTGGTGCCCTACGCGACGCCCGGCTTCGCGCGGTTCCGCCTGCCCGGCCGGCCCAGCATCTCCGGGCTGGCCAGCGACGGCCTGGAGGGGTTCGCGCGCACGTTCCTGCTGGCCGCGTTCCGGATCGCCGGCGCCGGGGGCGAGGTCGCGCCGTCCCTTCTGGAGCGCTACGCCGAGGGGCTGGTCCACGGCACCGACCCCGGGCACCCGTACGCGTGGCCGGTCGCCGCCGACTGCTCCCAGCAGATCGTCGAGGCGGCCTCGATCGCCGTCGCGCTGCACGAGACCCGCCCGTGGCTCTTCGACCGGCTCGACCCCGGCGAGCGTGAGCGGGTGGTGGCCTGGCTCGACGGCTTCGCCGGCAAGCGCACCTGGCAGAGCAACTGGGTGCTGTTTCCGGTGATGGTCCAGCAGTTCCTCGCCGGCGCCGGTGGGCCGCACGACCCGGCCGCGGTGGAGGCTGGGCTCGACCGGATCGAGCAGTGGTACGTCGGCGACGGCTGGTACACCGACGGCGACGGCCGCAGCTTCGACTACTACGCCGGCTGGGCGCTGCACCTCTACCCGCTGCTGTGGGCCCGGATGTCCGGCGACGAGGCGCGCGCCGCCCGCTACCGGGAGCGGCTGCGGGTGTTCCTCGACCAGTACCAGCACATGTTCGCGAGGGACGGCGCGCCGGTCCACCAGGGACGGTCGCTGTGCTACAGGTTCGCCGCGGTCGCTCCACTGTGGCTGGGCGAGCTGTTCGACGCGACCCCGCTGCCGGCCGGCCGCACCCGGCGGATCGCCAGCGGGGCGCTGCGCCACTTCGTCGAGCGGGGCGTGCCCGACGAGCGCGGGCTGCTCAGCCTCGGCTGGTACGACCGGTTTCTGCCGTGCGTCCAGCACTACTCCGGGCCGGCCTCGCCGTACTGGGCCAGCAAGGCGTTCGTCGGCCTGCTGCTGCCCGCCGACCATCCAGCGTGGACGGTGCGGGAGGCGGCCGCGCCGATCGACGAGGGCGACCGCGTGGTCGCGATGCCCGGCCCCGGCTGGCTGGTGCACGCCACGCGGCACGACGGGATCGTCCGGCTGGTCAACCACGGCAGCGACCGGGCCCGCCACATCGCGCCCGAAGGGCTGGAAGACCCGCACTACGCGCGGTTCGGGTACGCGTCGCACGCCGCGCCCGAGGCCGGCGAGGACTCCCGCGTGCGGGCGGTCGACGGGCACCTCGCGGTCATGGCCCCCGACGGCACCGTCTCCCGGCGGCGCCGGATCGAGCCGGTCGCCGCGCACGACCGCTTCGCCGCGTCGGCCTATGTGGACAAGACGCCGGAAGGCCCCGTGCGGGTGGTCACGGCCTCGGTCGCGCGCGGGCCCTGGGAGGTGCGGGCGCACCGGGTCACCGCGCCGGCCGGCCGCACGGTCAGAGACGGCGGCTACGCGCTGGCCGGCTCGCGCCCGCCGTCCGTCCACACCGGACCCGGCTGGGCTCGGGTGAGCCGGCCGGACGGGCTCTCCAGCGTCGTCGTCGGCCTGCACGGGCTGGGCGGCGCCGCGGTCGCCCCGGCGGTCGACGCGAACGCGTACGGCGTCCGCTCCGCCACGCCGTACCTCACCGGGCCGCATCCCGGCGGGAGCGCGGTCTTCGTCTCGCTTGTGGCACTGACCGGTGACCGGGTCGAACCGGCCGCGCTGGCCGACGCGTTCGCCGTGGCGGTCGACGGCGACACGGTCACCGTGACGTATCCGGACGGGGAGCGGGTCGAGGTCGCGCTCGGCGACACGCCGTCCTACGCACGCCATCCGGCCGGCGGCGGCACGCCGGTCCGCTGGTCCGCGGGTTGACACCGCCCGGTGTTTCTGTAACCGTTTTCTGCAAACTTGCCGAGGGAATGGGGGACGATGGCGCGGCAGGCGAGCGATCCCGCGGACCGCCGGCGGTCCACGATCCGCGAGGTCGCCGACCGGGCCGGCGTCTCCGTCGCCACCGTGTCCCGGATCCTGACCGGCAGCTACCCGGCCGCCCCGGCCACCCGGGCCCGGGTCATGCGCGCCGTCCGCGATCTCGACTACGTGGCCAACGCGCACGCCCGCGCCCTGGCCGGCACGCCCAGCAAGAGCGTCGCCATCGTGCTCAACTCGGTGATCTCGCCGCACTACGCGCACGTCGCGCAGGGCGTGGAGACCCAGGCGGCCGCCGAGGGGCGGCTGTGCCTGGTCGGCACCACCGGCGGCGACCCGGAGCGCGAGCTGGCGATGGTCAAGTTCATGCGCGAGCAGCACGCCGAGGCGGTCATCCTCGTCGGCAACGTGGTCGCCGACGACAAGTACCGGGAGCGCATGAGCCAGTACGCGCACGCGCTGGCCGCCATCGGCTCCTGCCTCGTGCTGTGCGGCCGCCCGCCGCTCGGCCCCGACGTGCCCGCGGTCGTGGTGGAGTACGACAACGCGGGCGGCGCCTTCGCGGCCACCAGCCACCTGCTCTCCGCGGGCCACGAGCGGATCCTCTTCCTCGGCCGCCGCCCCGGCTACACCACCGCGGAGGGGCGGCTGGCCGGATACCGGCGGGCGCTCGACGCGCACCGCGTGCCGCACGACCCGGCGCTGGAGGTCGAGGGCACGATGGAGTGGCACGAGGGCTACCGGATGATGAAGGCGCGGCTGGGCGACGGCCCGCCGGACTTCACGGCGGTGTTCTGCCTCAACGACCTGATCGCCGGCGGCGCGCACAAAGCGTTGCGGGAGCGCGGTCTGCGGGTGCCCGACGACGTGTCGATGGTCGGTTTCGACGACCTGCCGCCGTCGCTCGACCTCGACCTGACCACCGTGCACCTGCCGCACGAGGAGGTCGGGCGCACCGCCGTGCGGCTCGCGCTGGAACACGAGACCCGCGGCGGCACGCCACCCCACGTCACGCTGGGCACCCACCTCGTGGTGCGCGACTCGGTCCGCCCCCGCCTGCCCTGACCGACCCGAGGCCGGTCGGGGTAACCGTTACACGAGCCGTTTCCGAGGAGGTCGACCGTGCCGGACCGCCCCGCCGCGGCGCTCGCCATGCAGGACTGGGCGCTGTCCGGACTGTTTCCGCCCGACCTGCTGGAGCGGCTGCGGACACTGCTGCGGCTGCCGCCCGGCCCGGCGCTGACGTCGTTCGGCACGGCGGAGGCGGGCGCCGCCCTGCGCGAGGCCGAGGTACTGGTGACCGGCTGGGGCTGCCCGCGGATCGACGCGCAGGTGCTCGCCGCGGCGCCCCGCCTGCGCGCCGTCGTGCACGCGGCCGGCTCGGTGAAGCGGCACGTCGACCCGGTCGTGTTCGCGCGCGGCGTCGCCGTCTCCTCGGCCACCCGGGCCAACGCGGTGCCGGTCGCCGAGTACACGGTCGCCGCGGTCGTGTTCGCGGCCAAGCGGGTGCTCACCCGGGCGCACTGGTACGCCCACGACCGCGCGGCCGGCGACTGGCGCTCGGGGGCCGGCACCGGGCTGTACGGGCGGACGGTCGGCGTCATCGGCGCCTCGACGATCGGCCGGCTGGTGCTGGAGCGGCTCCGCGCGTTCGACGTCCGCCCGCTGGTCGCCGACCCGTACCTGACCGCCGCGGAGGCCGAGGCGCTCGGGGCGGAGCTTGTCGACACCGACGAGCTGTGCCGCCGCGGCGACGTGGTGACCGTGCACGCGCCCGCGCTGCCGGAGACCCGCCACCTGCTCGACGCCCGGCGGCTGGCCCTGCTGCCGGACGGCGCGACCGTCGTCAACACCGCCCGCGGCTCGCTGGTCGACACGGCCGCGCTCACCGACCACTGCGCCAAGGGTCGGATCGACGCGGTGCTCGACGTCACCGAGCCTGAGCCGCTGCCGGTCGACCACCCCCTGCTGCGCCTGCCGAACGTGTTGGTCACCCCGCACCTGGCCGGGTCGCAGGGCAGCGAGCTGCGCCGGCTGGGCGACTTCGCGGTCGCGGAGGTGGGCCGTATCGTGCGCGGCGAGCCGCTTCTGGGGCTGGTGCGGGCAGACCAGCTGCACCGCATCGCCTAGACTGCGGGCGCGATTGACCCGCATCAAATGGGTGATGCCGCGGCGCACAACGAATTGCGCATTGCCTGGGGCAAAGAAGATCGCTAGGTTGCTGTTGTTCACGCTCACGTGAAAATTTTTCACCACGAGTGAAGAAACTGTCGGCCAGCGCGAGAAGAGCGATGTCGCACACCAGCTTATTCGTCGGGAGACTCGGCGTGCGGGTCCAGATGGATGGCCCTTTGGCGGCCATCGACGGGCTCCTGACCTGGCAGGAGTTCGAGTCCACGCTCGCCGCGATCGTGGGCGGGCCGGTCGCGCTCGCCGAGCGGAAAATCGCCGTCGAGCGCGACGGCGAGCGCGGCACCGTGGTCACTTACGGACATCTGACCGACGGCTCGGCCGCATTGTTGCGCCAGGTCCTTTCGCGGACATAAATAGGCAGGACTCTTAACCGGACACCCAGTTTGGGAGGGGACGAGCGGGGAAACATCGCGCGTGTAGATATCTCGATCCCGGGAGTCCGCCATGCGCGTGTTCGCCATGCTCCTCGCCATCGGCGCGACGCTGTTCGTCGCACCCTCCGCCGCGCCGCCCGGCACCGCGAAAGCCGCGCTGGCCGGTGCCGCGCCCGGCGCCCCGGTAGCCGCGCCGGCCGGTGCCGCGCCCGGCGCCCCGGGAGCCGCCGAGGACTTCCTGCCGGCCGACAAGTCCGGCTTCGGCACCGCGACCGCGACCGGCAGCCGGGTCTGGCTGACCGTGCAGAAGGCGGGCGGCCTCGGCGAGGTCTTCTACCCCGACCTGAGCACGCCGAGCGCCCGGCTGCTCCGGTTCGCCGTCGCGGACGGCCGCCGCGCGGTGGCCGCGAACGACGCCGCCCGGGTCCGCACCGAGCTCGTCGACGACCGCGCGCTCGTCTACCGGCAGACGTTCACCGAGCGGACCGGCCGGTGGCGGCTCACCGCGACGTACGTGACCGACCCGGCCCGCGCCACCGTGCTCACCGAGGTCCGCTTCACCGCGTCCGACCGCCGCCACTACGACGTCTACGCGCTCTACGACCCGGCCTTGGCCAACACCCGCCATGACGACACGGGCCGCACCGAGGGCGCCGCGCTCGTGGCCACCGACGGCGCCGCGGCGAGCGCCCTCGCCGGCTCGCCCCCGCTCGCGGCGACCTCCAGCGGCTACCGCGGGACCAGCGACGGCTGGACCGACCTGCTCGCCGACGGCCGGCTCGACCACCGCTACGCCAGCGCCCCGTCCCCGGGCAACGTGGTGCAGACCGCGCGGCTGCGCCTCGGCGGCGGCGGGCGGGCCACCCTCGCGCTCGGCTTCGGACCGGACGCCGGCGCCGCGCTGACCGCCGCCCGCGGGTCGCTCACCGCCGGCTTCACCGCCACCATGCGGGGGTACGCCGCGGGCTGGCACCGGTACCTCGCGTCGCTCCACACCCCGCCGGCCGTGCTCGACGGCGCGGAGCAGCGGCGGCTCTACCGGGTGTCGGTGATGGTCCTGGCCGCCGGCGAGGACAAGACCCACCGCGGCGCCTACGTGGCCTCGCCGAGCATGCCCTGGGTGTGGGGCCGCGACGACCCGTCCGGCCCGTACCACCTCGTGTGGTCCCGCGACCTCTACCAGATCGCCACCGCGCTCATCGCGGCCGGCGACGTCGCCGGCGCGGGCCGCGCGCTCGACTACCTCTTCACCGTGCAGCAGAAACCGGACGGCTCGTTCCCGCAGAACTCGCGCGTCGACGGCACCCCGGTCTGGGAAGGCCTCCAGCTGGACGAGGTGGCCTTCCCGATCGTGCTGGCCCACCAGCTCGGCCGGACCGACGCGCGGTCGTGGGACCACGTGCGGCGCGCGGCGGACTTCCTGCTCGGCGCCGGCCCGGTCACGCCGCAGGAGCGGTGGGAGAACCAGTCCGGCTACTCGCCCGCCACCATCGCCAGCGAGATCGCCGCGCTGGTCTGCGCCGCGGACATCGCGCGGGCCAACGGCGACAGCGCGGCCGCGGACCGCTACCTGGCGACGGCCGACGAGTGGCAGTCGCAGGTGAAGTCGTGGACCGTGACCACCACCGGCCCGTACTCGTCCGGCCCGTACTTCCTGCGCCTCACCAAGGACGGAAACCCCGACGCCGGCACCACCTACACGATCGGCGACAGTGGACCGTCCAACGTGGACCAGCGGCGGGTGGTCGACCCGAGCTTCCTCGACCTGGTGCGGCTCGGCGTCCTGCCCGCCGACGACCCGGCCGTCGTCAACACGCTGCCGGTCATCGACGCCCAGCTCGGCGTGCGCACGGCGCGGGGCCTCTACTGGCACCGGGCCTCGTTCGACGGGTACGGCGAGAAGCGCGACGGGAGCCGCTGGGAGTTCGGCCTGCCGGACGACTCGCGGATAACGCTGGGCCGGGCGTGGCCCCTGCTCAACGGCGAGCGCGGCGAGTACCAGATCGCCGCCGGGGACAAGGCCGGCGCCCGCCGGCAGCTGGCGGCGATGGCCCGCGCGGTCGGCCCCGGCTACATGCTGCCCGAGCAGGTCTGGGACCACCAGCCCCCGGCGACGTTCCCGGCCGGGACGCCGACGTTCTCGGCGACGCCGCTGACCTGGACGCACGCCCAGTTCGTGCGCCTCGCCCAAAACCTGGCGGCCGGCCGCGTCCTCGAACAGCCCGCCGTGGTCGCCGCCCGCTACACGTGAGCCCGCCCGCCGCGCTTCCAGAGGCCTCTCCGTGTCAGGGTCGCCGCCCGCCGTGGCATCACTTCGAGGCATATTTGCCCATGCTCGCGTCAGCGGGGGACCGTATGCTCCCGCGGGCACCGTTCCCGGCCGGCGGCTCGCCAGGGCGAGCCGAAATCCCCGGCCGTCCACTGCCAGCTCCGCGAGACAAGCCCCGAAGGGGTCTTCGCGGCCCGACCCCCGCGGTCCTGACGTAGCGTAAACCAGCTAAGGGGAGGAGATCGCGGTTGCTTTCCCGGATCGCCGATCCGGGAACAGGCATTGTGGACAAACGTCGACCGCCGCATGGCGTGTGAGCTCAAGCTAGCTGCCCCCGCCGGTTGCGCGCAGGGTGAGCGTGACCAACGGCGGACGGGTGAGGCCGCGGGAAATGCACCCCAAGAAAACGCTCCGCTGCGCTCCACGTTTCCCCGGGGGCCCCGCGCAGCGGTCTGGACCACGACGGACATCGCGGTAGCTCGAATCTCTGTCTAAATAGGGGGTCGAAGCCACCCCGACTCCGAAAGGTCTTAGAGTGCGGCGCGGCGGCGCCGGAGGAACGACTGCTCGGCGGTGTTGGCGGTGTGGGAGATCGCGGCGTCGTAGGCGGCCGCGGCCTCCGCTGTGCGGCCCAGGCGGCGGAGCAGGTCGGCGCGGGCGGCGTGGTAGACGTGGTAGCGGTCCAGGTCCAGCGCCTCCACGAGGGCGAGCGCGGCGGCCGGGCCGTCCACTTCGGACACCGCGATCGCCCGGTGCAGGGCCACGACCGGGGTGGGCGTCAGGGCCAGCAGCTGGTCGTACAACGCCAGGACCTGGCCCCAGTCGGTGGCCGAGGCCGCCGGCGCGTCGCTGTGCACGGCGTTGATCGCGGCTTGGATCTGATAGGGGCCGGGGCTGCCGCGGCGCAGGCAGGCGCGCACGATCGCCTGCCCCTCGGCGACGAGGTCCGGGTCCCAGCGGGTGCGGTCCTGTTCGGACAGTGGCACCAGGTCGCCGTCCGGTGTGGTGCGGGCGGCGCGGCGTGACTCGGTGAGCAGCATCAGGGCGAGCAGGCCCATGGCCTCCGCCTCGTCCGGCATCAGCTGGACGAGGACGCGGGTCAGCCGGATCGCCTCGGCGCACAGGTCGGCGCGGACCAGGTGCTCGCCGGAGCTGGCGGTGTGGCCCTCGGTGAAGACGAGGTAGAGCACGGCGAGCACCGAGCGCAGGCGGTCGGGGAGGTCCGCCTCGCGGGGCACGCGGTAGGGGATGCGCGCGTCCCGGATCTTGCCTTTGGCGCGCGAGATGCGTTGGGCCATCGTCGGTTCCGGCACCAGGAACGCTCTCGCGATCTCCGCCGTGGTGAGCCCGCCCAGCAGGCGCAGCGTCAGCGCGACCCGGGCGGCCGGCGCCAGTGCCGGGTGGCAGCAGGTGAAGATGAGCCGCAGCCGCTCGTCGTGCACGGGGCCCTCCTCGGTGGGCGGTTCGGCGGCGTGCAGCAGGGCGGCCTCGGCGTGCCGGTCCGCGCGGGTGGCCTCGCGGCGGAGGCGGTCGATGGCGCGGTTGCGGGCGGTGGTGACGATCCACCCCTGCGGGCTGGGCGGCGGCCCGGTCTCCGGCCAGCGCCGCACCGCCACCGCGAACGCCTCCTGGACCGCGTCCTCGGCGACGTCGATGTCGCCGAAGGCGCGGACCAGGACGGCGACCGCGTAGCCGTAGTGCTCGCGGAAGACCTGCTCGACCGACACGCTCAGTGCTCCTGGAACGGCCGGACCTCGATGTGCAGCGGCTTGACGATGGTGGCGAGGCGGCGGGCCCAGGCGAGCGCGGCGTCGAGATCCTCCGCCTGGATGATCGTGAACCCGCCGAGGTGCTCCTTGCCCTCCAGGTACGGGCCGTCCGTCATGAGCACCTCGTCGTCGGTGGCGCGCAGCACCGTGGCGGTGCTCGGGTCGTGCAGCCCGGCCGCGAAGACCCACGCGCCGGCGGCCTTCAGGTCCGCGTTGAGGGCGTCCAGCTCCCGCATGATCGGTTCGAGGAACTCGGGCGGCGGGGCTTCGCCGTCGGGCTGGTAGATGCTGAACAGGTACTGCTGCATCGTCGTGCTCCCTTCTTGTCCCATCCTGTACACGAACGACCCGGGACCACTTCGACACCGCTTCCGTGATTTCATCTGGACCGTGGTCCGGACTACCCCTCCTCGCCCCGTCGACGTCGTGGCGCTGTTTCCCGCGCTGGCGGCGCACGCGCGCTCGACGACGCGGCTGCACCCTCGCCCCGGCGCGCCGGCGGCTACGCACAGCTCCGTCGGCGGCCCGCTGCTGTGGCCCGCCGACGAGCCGTGGCCGCACTGCGACGACCCGCACGAAGACGTGAGCGACCCGGCGGACCCTGCGGCGGTGCGGCGGCGGCGCGCCATCCTGGACGCCGCCTGGCGCCGCACGCCGCGCGACGAGGACCTGCGGATCACCGACGCCGAGCAGGCCGAGATCGACGCGCTGGAGGAGGCCGAGGCGCCGGAGCTCGACGGACGGCCGGTCGCGATGGTGCCGGTCGCGCAGCTCTACCGGCGGGACACGCCCGGATTCATCGGCCCGGACGGCGCCGACCTGCTCCAGGTGCTGTGGTGCCCGCTCGACCACGCCGACCTGGAGTACTGCCCCCGCGTGGCGGTCCGCTGGCGGCGCGCGGCCGACGTCGCCACCGCCCTGGACGCGCCGCCCGAGCCGCTGGCCGCCGACGAGCACTACCTGCCCGTGCCGTGCGTGGTGCACCCGGAGCCGGTGGTCGAGTACCGGTACGGCGGCCTGCTGCCCGAAGACCTCGACGGCGAGATCGAGGAGTGGGAGGAGGAGGCGGAGCACTCGTACCAGTACGACCTGTCGATCGCCCCGGGCTGGAAGCTGGGCGGCTTCGCCTCCTGGCACCTGACCGACCCGTACCCGATGGACTGCGACGACTGCGGCACGCCGATGGAGCTGCTGCTCACCGCGGCGAGCAGCGAGTGGGACGGCGGCAGCGGCAGCTGGCGCCCGGTCGAGGACGCGGCCGAGCCGGAGACCGACGCGCTCTTCGGCCCGAGCGAGCCGACCGGTGTCCAGATCGGCCGCTCGTACTCACTGTGGGTCTTCTACTGCCCGCGCTCCTTCGACCACCCGGTCAAGACGGCGATGCAGTAGGCGGCGGGGTCGGCGGCGGCGTCGACGGGATCAGGGTGGCCGACGGGCCGCGGGTGGCGTTCCAGGCGGCGTCGTAGGCGACCACCCACACCTGGTTGGGCATCGTCCCGGGCGACGACACGGTCGCGCTGGTCACGCCGCCGGGCACGATCGCGCGCACGCGCACCTCGTCGACGTTGAACGAGTGCACCACGTGGTACTCGACGATCCCCGTGTCGTCGGTGGCGGGTGCCCAGCTGACCAGGGTGCCGCTCGCCGTGCCGGTGACCACGGGCACGCCCGGCGCCGTGGGCGGCACGGTGTCGCCTGGCACGCGCGGGACGGTGGGCGGGTGCGGGAAGCTGACCCGCGGGCCGAAGCCGCTCATGTTGCCGGCCGCGTCCACGGCGCGTACCGAGAAGTGGTAGCTGGCGCCGGTGTTGCCCCCGATCGACAGCGTGACCGGCGCGTTGGTGGCGACCTGGCGCAGGAAGTGGTCCTCGTAGAACTGGCCGCCGAAGTAGATCAGGTAGCCGGTCACGCCGGTGTCGTCGGTCGAGGCCGGCCAGGTGATCGTCGCGGTCGTCGGGGTCACTTCCAGCAGCTCGGGGCGGCCGGGCAGGGACGGTGCCCGGGTGTCCTGGACGGTGTCGACGGTGACGTCGTCGAACGAGGCCGCCGCCCGCTCGGTGAACAGCGCGACCGCGCCCGCCGCGAAGGTGGCGTCGGTGGCGGTGAGCGTCGCCGCGCCGACCGTCGCCTGGAGCCGGTCGCCCTCGACGCGCAGGCTCAGGTCGTACCACCGGCCGGTGCGCACCGGCAGCGTCGCGGTGGCCAGCACGGTGCGCCGCCCGGCCGCCACGCGGGCCAGTTCCACGCGGTCGCCGGGGCGCAACGCCAGCGTGTACCCGCCGGATGTGGTGGACCGGGCGACGATGCCGGCGGCGGCCCACGGACCGGACAGGGAGGTGGGTTTGACCCGCGCGGAGAGCGTGTAGCCCGCCCAGCCGGCCTCGCCCGCGGTGGCCCGTGCGGACGTGGCGCCGGAGCGCGACTGGCGCAGGACGCGCGAGCCGTCGGTGGAGACGCCCCACCGGCCGCCGGTGAGCTGCCAGCCGGCGGAGCCGCCGTCCTCGAAGTCGTGCGCGAAGACCACCGTGGCGGCGGCGCTCTCCGCGACGGCGACGGCGGTGCCGGTCAACAGCAGGGCGGCCGCCAGCCCTGTCCACATGCGACGCATGCCGACACCCTAGGTGTGGCATCGACAACTGACAATGCATCCGTCCTTGGTCATCGCCGCGTGGGCCCATTTGTTCCGGTACCTGTTACTCGGCTCTGACCGGGTCGAGTCCGCGCACCTGGTCCGTCACGGCCGTCAGGAGGGCGGTCAGCGCGGGAGCGGGCGGAATGTCCCGCGTGACGGCGACAAGGCGGCGCCCGAGGGCGGCTTCGGCGACGTCCCGGATGGCGACAGCGGGGTCGCCGGCCGGCAGAGCCAGTGGCGGCATCAGGGCGACCGCCGCCCCGGCGCGGACGAGTTCGAGCTGGACGTCGGCGTCGCTGGAGCGATGCCGCAGGTCGGGCTCGTAGCCGCCGAGGGAGCGGCAGGTCCCGACGACCATGGCGTGGTGACCGGTGCCCTCGGCGGACGCGGTCCAGACGTCGGATCGCAACGCGGCGACCGCGACGGCTCCTCCGGGCCGGGCCAGCGGATGTGCCGCCGGCAGCACGACCTTGATCGGCTCTTCGAGCAGGACCGTGAAGCGCAGCCCGGCCGGGCGGGGGCGGGGATGGCCGTCGTACTCGTCACCGATGACCAGGTCGACCGCGCCCAGCCGCAGGCCCGGCAGCGACTGCTCGAGCTCCAGCTCGAAGATCTCCATGCGCACCCGGGGGTGGTCGACCGTCATACGGGCCAGTGCCGGGACCAGCAGGCGCCGGGCGGCCGACTGGAGTCCACCGGCGCGCACGGTGCCCCGGATGTCGCCGCCCAGCGCCGCCAGGTCGGCCTCCGCCGTCTCGGCGGCCGCGAGCAGCACGCGGGCGTGCCGGGCCAGGAGCTGTCCGGCGTCGGTGAGCCGCACGCCCCGCCCGGCCTTGACGAGCAGGGCGGCGCCGACCTCCTTCTCCAGCAGCGTGAGCTGCTGGGAGACCGTGGAGGGGCTGTAGCCCAGAGCCGCGGCGACCGCGGCCAGGGTGCCGCGCTCCTCGAACTCCCGGAGGAAGCGCAGCCGCCGAAGGTCCAGCGTGACCATGCGAGAATCCTAACGAGTTGCCTCCATGAATCATCGCTGGACCCGACGAGTAGGGCCGCTGATCCTTGGAGCGTGGGTCCCGCACTGTGTCTTCTGTCCGCGGCGTGCTTCGGCGCCATGGCGATCTTCGGCAAGTTGGCCTACGACGACGGCGTCTCGCCCGGGGCCCTGCTGCTGGTGCGCTTCGGCCTGGCCGCGGCCCTGCTCTGGGCGGTCCTGCTCGCGCGGCCGGGCCTTCGCCGTACGGAGCCGAGTCCGCGCCAGGTCGAGGCCGCGGAGCCGGGCCCGCGCCGGGTCGAGGCCGCGGGATCGGACCGGCGCGGGGTCGCGGCCGCCGCCCCGGACCGGCGTCCGGGCGAGGCCGCCGGCCGGCCGGCGGTGACGCGCGGCCGGGCACTGGCCACCGCCGTCGGGCTGGGGGCCATCGGTTACGCCACGCAGGCGAGCCTGTTCTTCTCGTCGCTGGAACTCATGGACGCCTCGCTGCTGGCGCTGATCCTCTACACCTACCCGGTCCTGGTCACCGTGGCGGCGGTGCTGCTCGGCCGCGACCGGCTCACCGGTGGACGTGGCGCCGCGCTGGCGGCCGCGTCGGGCGGGACGCTGCTGGTCCTGCTCGGCGCTGGCGGCGGGAGCTTCCACCCGCTCGGTGCGCTGCTGGCCTTCGGGTCCGCGGTCACCTACACGGTCTACATCCTGGTCGCCGACACCGTCGTGCACCGGCTGGCGCCGGTGGTGCTCTCCACCCTCGTGATGACCGGCGCCGCCGGCACCCTCGGCGGCCGCGCCCTGCTCACCGGCGGCGTCGACCTGGGCTTCGGGTGGCGGGGATGGTTCTGGCTCGTCTGCATCGCGGTGGTCTCCACCGTCGTGGCGATGCTGGCCTTCTTCGCCGGCCTGAAGCGGACCGGTCCGTCGACCGCCGCCATCCTGTCCACCTTCGAACCCGTGGTCACCACCGCGCTGGCCGCGCTCACCCTCGGCGAGATCCTGACCCCGGTGCAGCTGGCCGGCGGGGTGCTGGTCCTGTCCTCCGTCGCCGTCCTCCAGCTCCGACCCACCCCAAGCGCGCTGGCGGTGAAGCTGGACTGGTGACACCCGGTCTATTGTGGACGAGGCGCACGCCCCGCGGGACGCGCGCCTTTCCGGGGTCAGGCTCGCGGGCGGATCACCGGCGACAGCGTGGCGGCGAACGGCTCGGGTGCGTCGACGAAACCGGTGTGGTCGCCCGGAAACATCACGACCTGGGCGTCCAAAGTGGACGCCAGCGCGCGGGACGCGCGGTCGCAGAGCTGGCCGGCCGAGTCCTCACCGATGCCCACCACGACGCGCGCGCCGCCGGCGCGCAGCGCGGCCGGGTCCGGGCGCCAGAACGTGCTCGCACGCACCTCGTGTGCGAACCAGCGGCGCTCGTCGGCCACGTGCCGCGGGTCGCGCTCGCCCCCGAACATCGCCTCGAGCGCGCCCTCGGGCAGGTCGATGCCGGCCTGGGCGAAGAACATCCGCCAGGCGCCGAGCGGGTCGCCGGCCAGGTACCTCGCGATCATCTCGTCGGTGCCGGCGGCCAGGGTGTCGCGGTCGGGCAAGAGGTCGGCCAGCGGCGGCTCGTGAGCGACGACCGTGTGCACCGTCTCCGGGTGGGCCTGCGCCAGCGCGAGCACCGTGCATGCGCCGCCGCTGGAGCCGAACACCGCGGCAGGCCCGCCGCCGACGTGGGTGAGCAGGGCGGCGAGGTCGCCGGCCCGCAGCTCCGGGGTGGACTCCTGCTCGGGGTCGGCGAGCGGGCTGCGGCGGATGCCGCGCGGATCGGTGGTGAGCACCATGTGGTCGGCGGCGAGCAGGTCGGCGAGCGGGGCGAACGCGTCGGCGTCCATCGGCGCGCCGACCAGGGCCACGAGCGGCCCGTCGCCGCGGATCTCGAAGTGCAGGGTGGCGCCGGGCACGTCCAGCGCGTGGGTGGCGGTCGAAGTCGTCATGCCCTGATCCTGGCCCCGCCGCACCGCCCGGATCCAACACCCGCAACGCCAAGATCTACACATCTGGGGCGTTAATCGGGGTCCGCGTCAAGAAAGCGCACCGCCTCGTCGTCGCCGGCCTGGCGGTGCTCCTGGTCGCGGCGGCTGAGCGGCCCCGCCCGACCGTCCTTTCCGGACGGACCGGACTACCGCTGGGTCGCCTCGTTGTACGTCTCCAGCGGCAACGTCGACGGACTCGCCTCCCGCTCCGCCTGCTTCGCGGTCGTCGCGGGCGGCACCGGCCGCTCCCGCGCCAGCAGGCCCTTGCCGAGCGCCGTGACCGTGGCGATGATCGCGACGTTGAGGGCGGCGTCCCAGTTGAAGGTCGTCACGTCGAAGACACCCGCCGCGGCGATGGAACCGGCCAGGGAGGCGAGAAACGTCTTCGCCAGGCGCACCAGCAGGTCCGGCCAGAAGGACAGGTCGGTGATCCGGCCGACGTACTGCAACACCGTCAGCAACGCCGACGACACCGCCGCGCTGATCGCGACCGTGATGGCGTACCGCCACGGCAGGTTGGCGACGGTGCTCGCGGTGCCGCCCGCGAGGAGCGTCGCGAAGAACACCTGCCCGGCCGACCAGCCGGCCCGTTCGAGGATATCGAGCAGGACGGCCTTGACCTTCTCCTTGCTCCACGCCATCGGTCTTACCTTTCGAGGGGGGAAAGATGCTCCTATGTGTACAGGATCCCGGCGGTGGCGTAAGGCGGGCTATCACCCGTTCGGGCGCGGCCACGATGCGAGCTGTCGCCGCACGGCCCCACCCGTGTCACATCCGGCCTTGTCGCGCCCACCCCGTGCTGTCGAGCTGCCCCGTCTGTGCGAGCAGGTCGACAGCCCTCCGAGGTTGATGGCCGCCGGGATGGCACCTCCCCGTCTCGCGGCCTGCGGGCCGCGGCACATACCGACTCCGGGAGCGCGGTCGGGGTCGGCGCGCTTGGCCACAATGCACGGTCAGACTCGAGACAGATTTTCCCAGGTCCGCGTCAGCTGCGGACCGTATGCTCCCGCGGGCACCGCTCCCGGCCGGCGGCTCGCCAGGGCGAGCCGAAATCTCCGGCCGTCCACTGCCGGCTCCGCGGGACAAGCCCCCACCTACGACATCCTGACGCGGCGTCACCAGCGTCGGGGGTCGGGCTTGAGATCTAGGAGACTTCGGGTTGATATAGCGGCGTAACTCTCCAAGATCTGGCATCGGACGCCGTTCACATCGCAGTGGCGGTTACTCGCGGTGACGGCGCCTCTGTCGGGTCTGGTGCCCGTCGACTCGGCACGCGGCATTGTGGACAAACGGACCGTGCGCGAAAGGTCTCTAGAGGGGGAGGCGGGCGATCGCCCGCTCGGTGAGGCTGCCCAGCCAGAGGGTGTCGCCGTGCTGGCGGACGCCGGTCACCATCACGTAGCGACCGGCCGGGCCGTGGATCGTGCGCAGCACCCGGCCGTCGCCGTCGACGCGGGCGACGATGCTGTACGGCATCGGTTGGGGTTGTAGGCGGGTGGGGAGGATGGCGGCCAGCCGCCGGATCGCCGGGTGGGGGAGCAGGCGTTCGGCGATGGGCACGCGGGGGCTGGCCAGCGCGACCCAGTAGGTGCCGTCGCCGGCCGACGACATGTTGTCCGGGTAGGCGGGCAGGTCGCCGAGGTGGGTGACCGTCGCGTCCGGCAGGGACAGGCGGACGAGTTGGTGGGCGGCGGTCTCGCAGACCAGCAGCGCGGACTCGTCGGGGGTGAGGGCGGTGCCGTTCGGAAAGTGGAAGCCGGTCGCGACGACCTCGGTGGTGCCGGCGGCGGGGTCGTAGGCGAGGACGCGGCCGTTGGGGCGGTGTTCGAGCAGGTCGCGGCGCCAGTGTGAGACGGGGAAGCGGTTGGAGCTGTCGGTGAAGTAGACCGTGCCGTCGCGGGCCACGGCGGCGTTGTTGCACAGCAGGATCGGGGTCCCGCCGGCGGAGCGGGTCAGGTCGGTGATGGCGCCGTCGCCGGTGATCCGGAGCAGGCCGCGGTAGGCGTCGCAGACGATCAGGCTGCCGTCGCGCGGGTCGAGCTCGATGCCGAGGGGGCGGCCGCCGGTGTTGACCAGGCGTTCGGGTGCGGCGCCGGGCGGGAAGCGCCAGATCCAGCCGTCTTCGGTGCCGGTCACGATCCGGCCCTCGGGGTCGGCGACGACGTCCTCCGGGCCGCGGGCGCCGCCGGGCACGGCGAGGATGTCGGCGGTGTCGAGGCCGGTGTCGGCCGGCGCCCACGGGCCGGTGAGGGGCGGCGGGGTGGTGGCCGGCAGCTTCGCCGGGCGGATCAGCCAGGGCGCCGGTGGGCGGGGGACGGCGTTCATTTGGACTCGCTTCCGAAGACCATGTCGAAGTCGCGCAGGGCGAGCGTGAGCAGCGGGCGGCGGCCGGCGAGGTAGGCAAGCGGGCCGGCTGGCGCCACCTGCCAGGTGGCCTTCGCGAGGCGGACGGCGGCGCGGGCGCGTACCGGCGAGACCTTCGCCCGGCCGGCGAGCTCCTGGATCACGGAGAACCGCGTGGGCCAGCGACCCGGCAGGCGCCGGCCCGTGGCGAGGTGGGCCTCGGCGATCCCGCCGGCTCGCGCCCGGGTCTCGGTGAAATCGAGCTCGGCCAGCTCCTTGGGGATGCCCCACAGCTCGCGGCCGCCGTCGCGGGACGCGGGACTGTCCACCCAGATGTCCACGATGGACACCAGCGGGCGGGCGGCCCGGCGGACGAGCACCGCCGAGAGTAGCTCCCGGTACTCCAGCACACCACCCGGGCCGTAGTCGACCCAGGCAGTGCCGACGAACCCGCGGCCGGCGACGGTGAGCGGCCGGGCCTGGGGCGGCGGCGGCAGCGCGGCACGCGGCACCATCCACAGCGACACGTACATCTGGCCGCGCAGGTGCCACGGCTCCGGCGGGTAGCTCACCCGTCCATGGTGCCCCACGGGTCAGGCGCTCACCTCAACGGTGGACCACGTGCGTGCCGGGCCGGTGCCCGGGCTGAGGTACGTGACGCCGGGACGGTTGTCGCGGCCGAAGAGCGTGCCGTCCGGCAGCTGACCCACCCAGTCCAGTCGGGGCGCGCCGGGTGCGGGGGAGTAGGCGCCACCGTCGAGGTATCCGGTCAGCTCCGGCCCGGCGAGCACCAGGAGGCCGCCACCGGCCGGCGCGACCGAGTAGGGCCAGTTGGCCTTCTCCTCGATCCCCCTGATGGGGTACGGCACCCAGGCGCCCGCCTCGAACCGCCACAGCAGCGGCAGCCCGGTGCCCTTGCGCGCGCTCGCCACGAGCCCGACGGGCGCGAGCCGGGCGGGTGCGAGCCGGGCGGGTGCGAGCCGGGCGGGCGCGAGGCGGGCGGGCGCCGCGGCGGCGTCCGCCTGCTCCTGGCCGGCCACGAGCCAGATGTCCCGGCCGTCCGCGGAGGTCACCACCCGGGCGTTCCAGACGGCGCGGCCCGGCTGGTCGGGGACCGGGAGCCGGGTGAACCCGCCGCCGGCCGAGCCGACCGCGGTGACGATCCGCCCACCGTCCACACCCGACAGCCAGATCCGGCCGTCGCGTCCGTTGGTCAGCGAGCGGGCCGCCGCCAGCTCCGCCGGCACATCCCGCCGCCAGCCGGTGCCGGCCGTCCAGTCCCGGACCGCGCATCGGCCACCGGACTCGGGGCAGTCGAGGTAGTACGTGCCGTTGGCCGAGTGGTACTCGACCGGCGTGCGTCCCCGGGCGTCGTAGGGGCGCGGCTGCCAGGAGGCGCCGGCGTCCCGCGAGACGTACCAGGAGTGCGGCTCGGCCAGCAGCACGACCACGTGGCCGCCACCGCTGTAGAGCTGGTGGTTCTTCGCCTCCGGACGCGGGTGCTCGCGCGGCCGCCAGGTGCGCCCGCCGTCCGCGGTGTGGAAGAGCCGCGCGTCGCAGAGCGTGCCGCAGCGGACGAAGAGCGCGTACCCGTGCCACGCGTCGGCGAACTCCACCGACACCGGCGCGTACCCCTCCGGCAGCCCGAGGTCGACCTTCACCTCCGCCAGCGGCGGCGGCGCGTGGCCGGGCGTCGTCGGCGCGGCGGCCGGCCGGCCGGTGTCCGCGTCGCAGGCGGTAGCCGCCGCCAGCACGGACAGGGACAGGGCGGTGCCGGCCAGGATGCGGCCCCAGTGATGCGCCATGCCGGTAGGAGCCGTGGAGGCGGCGGCGGGTTCCCGTCGCCGGTGAGGGTGCCGCCGGAGGGAATCGAACCCCCGCAGTCCGCATTAAAAGTGCGGAGCCCGTCCATCAGGCGCCGGCGGCGAAGAGGAGGGTGCCGGAGTCGAACCGGCAACGGTGTGACCCGCGACGGGTTAGCAACCCGCGTGCCTTGCCAATGGCGAACCCTCCGCGAGCCAGCGGCCGGACTCGGCGCCGCTCCGGGGGCGGGAATCGAACCCACGGGCCCCGCGTTCAAAGCGCGGTCACGGACGCCAACGCCGTACCCCGGAAGGTGGAGCGGTGTGGGTGGGCGGCGCCGGCGCGGGAGTGTCCCCGGCTAACTTCGCCGCCGCTGGCACTGGCCGGGCCCGCCGACGGAGGGCGTGCCCGCGAAACCGCACAGCGCGCAGCGCCGCGGTTTGGCGGTGGCTTGCCGCAACATGTCGGTGACTCCCCGGTCGGTGTGGTATCGACAATGACGGTAAGCCCGCGCCGGCAGCCGGCGCAACGCTTTTAGCCCGCCACCGTCCTATTCGGTCAGTACCGCGTATGCGCGCACCGGGAACGTACCGAAGCCGCGCACCCGGGGCGGTGCCGCGTGCAGGCGGGCGCCGGTGGGTGGGAGCTGGTCGAGCCCGGTGAGGTGTTCCAGCACCGGTATCCCGGCGGCGAGCAGGATCGAGTGCGCGGGGCGGGTGTCGCCGGCGACGCTGTCGATGTTGACGCTGTCGATGCCGACCAGCCGCGCGCCGGCCGCGGCGAGGGCACGTGCGCCGTCCTCGGTGAGGTACGGGGCGTCGGGCGCGCCGTACGCATCGGTGCCCCAGTGCCGGTCCCAGCCGGTGTGCAGCAGCACGGCGGCGCCGGCCACGCCGTACGGGGCGAGAGCCGTCGCGGTCACGCCCGGCTCAGCACTGCCGGTCAGCCGGACGAGCACGACCGGCAGGTCGGCGACCGCGTCCAGGGGTACGCCGGCCAGGTCGGTGCCGTCGGCGTACCGGTGGAAGGGGCTGTCGAGGTAGGTGCCGGTGTTGCCCACCATGCTGATCCGGTCGATGGCGAACTCGGTGCCGGGCGCGTAGCGGCCGCGCGAGTCGGCGCGCGTGAGGTGCGGGGTGATCTCCGGTCCGGGCAGGCCGGGGTAGGTGGTCATGCCGGCGGTGATGACGTGGTTGAGCTCCACGAGCCGGCCGGCTCGCCGCGGAGCCGCGTCGGCGGTGCGCAGGCCCTTGTGCGCCTCGGCGAGGACCCGCACGTCGCGCAGCCGCACCTCGCCGACCATGAGCAGGCCGAGCTCGCGGACGAACAGGTCGGCGAGCGCCTCCTCGGCGACGTCGGCGCCGGGGACGTCGAGCCGGAAGCCCCGCACTTGCAGCCCGCCGCCGTTGAGGAAGGTCACGTCGGCGTCGAAGGCCGCCCGGTACTCGGTCATGGGCCGATCATCCCCCAGAGACAGGTTCAGTAGTAGCGCACGCTGCTACATCCCGCCTTCAGCGGTGCTAAACGCGGGACCGCCGCCGGCGGATGCCGGCGGCGGTCCCTTTCGGAAAGTGGTGGGTTACGGCGCGGCGGCCGGTGGGGTCACCAGGACGGTGGCCCACTTGTTCTGGTAGCCGGGGTAGACCAGCCGGAACCCGACGCCGAACTCGACGTTGGCGTCGCCCGGGTTGCCGGTGCCGGTCAGGACTCCGCCGCCCAGGTCGATGCCGAACTGGCCGGTGGCCCGCTTGCCATCCTTGTTGACGATCCGCACGGTGTACGGCGCGCCGCCAACGGAGGGCACCACGACCGACGCGTCGGCGTCACGGAAGAAGAGCGGGTCCTCGGGGTCGAGGTCCGGCCGGTACTCGATGCCGGGGTACCAGCCCTTCGCGTCCGTGAAGCCCTTGACCGGGGCCTGCGGACCGAACCTGGTGCAGTATCCGCTGAACGGTTCGCCCGGCGCCTCGAAGCACTCCTTGAACGGGTACGTGTTGCCGAAGCCGAACGCCGCGTTCGAGGACTGCGGCCGCGACGGGAGGTTGTTGAGCGCCGACGGGTCCTTGTCGGCCGCCACGCCCTTGCGGCGGAGCGGGTCGAAGTGTGAGTCGACGATCAGCAGGCCGCCCTTGGCGCCGATGCTCGGCGGGTCGAACACGTTGTTGAGGACGTGGTTGAGGTTGCCGTAGCTGGTGTCGCGGTACCACACCAGCATGCCCGGCGCGTTGTACGGCACCCGGTCGACCTTCCACGCGCCGTCGCGCAGGTAGTTCGTGTTGTACGCGTACTTGAGGCCCTCGTCGAAGCCGTCGTGGTTGCGCCACTCCGCGAGGTAGTAGTGCGCGAACGAGAACTCGCCGGGCGAGATGCCCCAGCCGGTGCCCGTGGTGTTGGTGAACGTCTCGACCGTCGGCGTCCAGCCGTTGGTGCCGCTCTCGACGTCGTCGGACCACGTGGTGGTGCCGTCCGCGGTGACCGAGAAGTCGTCCGCGAACCAGCCGGTGTCCTCGAAGCCGGCGTCGGTGGCGTACCGCAGGCGCAGCTGGACGGTCTGGCCGGCGAAGGCGTTCAGGCTGACGTAGTCGTGCCGCCACTGCCCGCCGGTGGAGCCGGTGAGGCCGTACTTCTTGTCGCCGTAGTCGTGCATGCGGCCGTTCGGGTCGGCGTAGTCGTCGTCGGTGGAGACGAGGTTGCCCGCCGCGTCGAAGATCTTCTGCTCGGCCCACGTGGCGCCACCGTCGGTGGACACCTCGACGAAGCCGAAGTCCCAGTCCTCTTCGATCGAGTAGTTGTCCCACAGCCAGAACCGCACGTCGGTGCCGGTCGGAACCGCGATCTCGCGGGTCAGCCGCACGTCCGCCCAGGACTGGTCGTTGTTGGTCCACCACTGGTTGGCGCCGCTGTGCGGCGTGGAGAGGGTGACCTCCTTGGTGGGGAGGTTGACCCGCACGCCGTCCTCGGTGCCGACCGGGGTGCGCGACGTCTGTCCGATCTTGACCTTCGCCGGGTCGTCGCCGGGGTTGAGGATCAGCGGGTCGGCCCAGCCGAGCACGAACTTGTCCCACAGGCCCATGTGCGTCGGGATGCCCTGGAAGATCGGGCCGGTGTGCGATCCGGAGGCCATCAGGTCCCAGAAGTCCACATCGGAGTCACCACCGGACGCGGTGTCGTACCAGTCGGGCAGGCCGAGGTCGTGGCCGTACTCGTGGGCGAACACGCCGACGCCGGAGTCCTCGGGCTGGACGATGTAGTTGCTGATCTGGACGTCGGTACCCGGGACGGTGTGACCCGGCACGATGGCGGAGGAGTGGGCCCAGATCGCGTAGGGGCCCTGGGCGCCGCCGCCACCCGACTTGTCCTCACCGGCGTGCACGAGCACGAGGTGGTCGACGACGCCGTCCGGCTCGAGGACGTTGCCGTCGCCGTCCGCGTCCGACACGTCCTCGATGTCGTAGT
Organism: Phytohabitans sp. LJ34; assembly: GCF_052068095.1. Lineage (NCBI taxonomy): Bacteria > Bacillati > Actinomycetota > Actinomycetes > Micromonosporales > Micromonosporaceae > Phytohabitans > Phytohabitans sp. LJ34. The sequence continues at coordinate 232,149 of NZ_JBQHDG010000017.1, forward strand.
CGGCCCACGGGAAGTCCGGGTTCTGGGCCGCGAGGACGTTCACCGCGTCGACGCCGAGCGCGCCGGGGCCGGAGGGGTTGTCCGGGTGCCCGTTCATGTCCTGGCTCGCGCCGGCCTCCCACACGCCTTCGGCGTTCTGCGTGCAGGTGTCCGCGCCGTACCACGCCTCGGAGTGCGGCACCGTCACCCACGGCGTCGCCTCACCGTCCACGGTGTACGCGCCCTTGGACATTTCCAGGTACATGTTGCTCATCGTGTACCCGCGCAGGTTGATGCCCTTCTTGCCGTCCGGGCCGCGCAGGTCGGGCCGCACCCGCTCGGTGATGCCGTCCTTTGTGTACAGCATGTCGTTGTACAGCTCCGGCGAGAAGTCGGGCACCCAGAAGCTGTTGTTGTCCGGGTGCGAGGCCTCGGCCGGGTTGGGGATGTTGTTGTGCAGCGGTCCATTTTGGACGTTGCCCGGCACGCAGTCCCGCTCGTTCTGCGGTGTCGTGGCGTCGTCGAACGTCGCCTGCGGCACCATCACGCCGCTGAAGTCGTCGTTGGCGTTCGGGTTGAACTCGATGAGGATGGTCAGCAGCTTGGCGACCTGGGTCTGGTCGGCCTGCTTGTAGCGGATGTCCCGGGGGTTCTTGCCGGTGCGGATCGCCTCGGCCTCGGTCTTGGCCAGCCCGCGGGCGGCGACCGGGTTGCCCTCGGAGAACTTGCGGCCGTACTCCGCGACCGGGTCGGGAAGCGCCCGCTTGACCTTGCGCTTGCCCTCCGTGGTCACGACCTCGCGGCCGTCGGTGGTGCGCTCGACCTTCGGGTCGACGTAGTTGATGTAGAAGTCACGGTCGGTGGGTGTGAAGTTGGCGGGGCGGTCGGCCGCCGCCGGGCCGGCCGAGGTGACCGACACACCGGCCACGGCGATGACCAGCACTGGTATGGAAACTAACGCCCGTCTTTTCCTACTTGTCCACATAGTCGCCCCGCTGGATCCACGGCCTAACAAGGTCCTCCCCTTTCTCGCGCGTCCTTGCACGAGCTCGGTCACTCCACGCATCCAACCGAATACGCGGGCAACGAAAGGACGTTATTCCACCCCACGGCCATGGACAACCACCGTTGTCGCTTCGGGGACGGTCGAGTTCGGACAACCGGACAGTTGCCGCTTGTCCGTCATGCCGGCTGTTCCCGGCGGCTCGCTCCTTCCAGGAGCGCCACCAGTGCCGGCGGCGCCGGCTCGCCGGGCGCGACCTCGCTCACGTCGCGGAGCGCCTGGGCGATCTCCGCGCGGCGTGACTCGGTCAGCTCCGCGCCTGGGGCGACGGCGGCGAGCCGCGCCACCGCCGCGACCGCCTCCGGCGGCCGGCCGCCCGCCGCGTGTACGCGGGCGAGCCTGGTGAACAGCACGGTGAGCGGCGTCCGCGCCGCCACGCGGCCGTCGCGGCCGATCCGTTCGTAGAGCGCGACCGCCTCGTCCAGTGTGGGCACCTCGGCCGGGCCGGTGCGGGCGAGCGCGAAATTTCCCAGTGCCTTCGCCAGCGACGGCTCGTGGGTGTCGGGATCGTCGGCGGCGAGCGACCGGAGCAGCGCGACCGCCTCCTCGAGCGGCGGCTCGGCGTCCTCGACCGGGCCCACGCGTAGCAGCAGCGCGCCCAGCTCCGCCAGGCACAAGGCCAGGGTCGCCGGCTCGACCGGTGGCCGCCGGGCGAGGGCGACCGCCTCCTCGCCCGCCGCCAGCGCGTCCGCGCGCAGCCCGATCCGGGACGCGCGGGCGGCGAGCACGACTAGATGCCGCGCGAGCGTGGTTTCGTACGACGGATCCACCGCCAGGCGCCGCGCCACGTCGACGGCTTCCCGCTGGGTCGCGTGCCCGCGGTCCTGGTCGACCGACCAGTGCAGGTCGCCGAGCACCCCCAAGGCCCCCAGCAGCCCCGCGTCCGAGTCGGGCAGGCGCCGCCACAGGGCGACCGCCTCACGCACCAGCGGCTCGCCCTCGCCCGGCTGCCCAGCGTGGCGCAACCGCTCGCCGAGATCGGTCAGCGCCCGCGCCAGCTCCGGCTCGTAGGCCACGCCGTGTACCGCGACGTTTCCGCGGAGCGCCTCGACCGCTCGCCGGCCGTTGGTCAGCGCGTCGTCCGTGCGCCCGAGCGCGGCCTGCCAGCTCGCGACGGAGCGGAGCAGCGGGCCGGGCATGGGATTGCCCTTGTTGAACCGCGCCTCCCAGGCCAGCAGGGGTATCACGTGCGAGACAGCGGCCAGCGCCTCCTCGTGCCGGCCGGTCTCGGCGAGCGCCAACGCCAGCCGGCGCTCCGCGAACAGCTGCCAGCCGGCCTGGACCAGCCAGCGCCGGACCGGCTGCCGCCCGTACAGGTCCACCGCCTCGCGATGCGCGGCCACCGCCTCCTCGTGCCGGCCGTGCCAGCTCAGGCAGACGCCCAGCTGGGCCAGCGCTCCGGCGAGGTCGGCCGAGGCGTGGCCGCGCAGCCGGGCGACCGCCCGTTCCGCGGCGTCGAGCGCCTCCGCCGGACGGCCGGCCGCGAAGAGCGCCGTCGCGAGGGCGCTCAGGGCCGCTCCGTCCTCCGTCGACGCGGGCTGTGCGCCGAGGTGGAGCGCCTCGTCGAGCGCCGTGGCGGCCCGGTCCGCCTCGCCCGCCTCGCGCAGCCCCAGCGACGCGGTGGCGAGAGCCACGACAAGGGTAGGTGCCGGGACTCCGGGCCGGCGTGCCGCCGCCACCGTCTCCAGGGCCGCCGCGACGGCTTCGGGCCGGCGTGCACGCGCCGCCGCCCGGACCGAGCGCCGCCGAAGGGCCGGGATCAACCGTCCCGTGTACCGCCGCGGTGCGACCCGCGCCAGCCACCGGAGGAGCCACAAACGCATGCGTGAAGATATCGCACCGGCCTTCCGGAAGACTTGCGGTATCGACTTCTCCATCGCTCGGCTCCGCTTCACGCACGGCGACGCCCCGTGGCCGGAATACCGCTGACATACAAGGGTCTTGTGCTCCGAAAACCTCCGGGTCATACTTCGAAACGTTCCAGAGGATCGCGACTCATCGATATTGCGTCGCGCCGTCGACACGCGCCCGGACCCCACGCTGGGCGCCACTGCCCGCGCATCACCCACCGAAGAAGGGCATCGAGATGTTCGGTAAGTCCGGCAGTCCCCGCCGGCTGGGCCACACCGCCCGGCTGGCCGTCCTCGCCACCGCCATCGCGATGGGTGGCGTCGCCATCGCGACCGCCGCGGTCCCGTCCAGCGCCGCCGCCTGCAACGGCTACGTCGGGCTCACCTTCGACGACGGGCCCACCGGCAGCACCACCGCGCTGCTCAACGTGCTGCGCGACAACGGCGCGCGGGCCACGATGTTCAACGTCGGGCAGAACGTCCAGAACAACCGGTCGGTCGCGCAGGCCCAGGTCGCCGCCGGCATGTGGGTCGCCAACCACAGCTGGAACCACGCACACATGACCTCGATGAGCCAGGCGCAGATGCAGTCCGACCTGTCCCAGACGAACTCGGCGATCCAGTCGGCCACCGGCGTGCGGCCGCAGCTGTTCCGGCCGCCGTACGGCGAGACCAACTCCACCCTCCAGTCGGTCGCCTCGTCGCTGGGCCTGCGCCAGGTGATCTGGGACGTCGACTCGCAGGACTGGAACGGCGCGAGCGTCAGCGCGATCGTGTCCGCGGCCGGCCGCCTCCAGAACGGCCAGGTCATCCTCATGCACGACGGCATCCAGAACACCCGCGACGCCATCCCGCAGATCATGGCGAACCTCTCCAGCCGCAACCTGTGCCCCGGCATGATCTCGCCGTCGACGGGCCGCGCGGTCGCTCCCGACGGCGGCGGCAACCCGGGCAACCCGACCACCCCGCCGCCGGGTGGCGGCACCTGCACCGCGACGGCGTCCTACCCCAACGTCTGGGGCGACCGCTACAACACGTCGGTGACGGTCAGCGGCGCCAGCAACTGGACCGTGGTGGTCGGCCTGACCTCGCCGCAGCGCGTCACCACGACCTGGAACGGCACGTTCAGCTGGGACGGCGGCGGCACCGTGATGACGGTGCGCTCCAACGGCAGCGGCAACACGTTCGGCTTCACCACGATGATGAACGGCAACAGCGCCGCCCGCCCCCAAATCCGCTCCTGCGCAGCGGGCTAAGGGCCCAAACCCAACCCAGATCGTGGTACATGACTGTCGCTATCACTGCGGTCAGGTACCACGATCTGCCGTTGTCCACAGCCCTCGCGCCTACCGTCCACCTTCGACAGGCTTCTGGTGTGGCGGATCTGGACTTTCTGTTGTTCGTGCAGGACGGGTGATTAGCCGCCGTCAGGCGTTGCTTCGTCTGTCCGAAGGGGCGGTCCGGCACCGTCTGGCGACGGGGCGGTGGCAGGTCGCCCATCCCGGGGTCTACCTCACCCACAGTGGGCCGATGGCGGTGCGGCAGCGCCTCTGGGTCGCCGCGCTCGCCATCGGGCTCGGCCCGCCCGCGTTGCTGGGTGGGTCATCTGCGTTGGCCGTCCTGGGCACGTGGAGATCGACGGCGCCCAGCACATGGACGTCCGGTCGTGGTACGCCGACATGCGCCAGCACAACGAGATCGCGATCGCCGGTGAGCGGCTGCTCCGCTTTCCCGCGTGGATGATCCGGCACAGGCCGGACGAGGTGGTCGACCAGGTAAAGGCCGCGCTGTTTGCGGCCGGCTGGCGCCCCTGATCGTGGTACTCGACTGTCGCCATCACCGCGGTGATGTACCACGATCTGTCCGTGCGGGAGTGGAGCGGGCGCGCGGGGGTAAGGGGCAACGTATGACCGAGAGTAGGGATGGGCGGGCGCCGGAGGAGCGGGTGCGGACCGGGGCTGAGCAGCCGTGGGAGCCGGAGGATCTGGTGGTCGCGGAGGGGAAGGATCCCACGCCGGAGAACGTCGAGGACGCGCGGCGGCGGCTGGCCGAGGAGGGGCCCGCGGCGATCGAGAAGACGGTGCCGTAACGCGATCGAGATGACGGTGCCGTAAACGCGATCGAGAAGACGGGGCCGTAACGCCAACGCATAGCCGATCGAGCGACGGCGCACTACATGGACGTGGCCGCTGGAGGCCACCGCCGCGGACGGCACGTGGTTCAGGATGGTGTGGCCCGGCACGTACAAGGTGATGTACCAGTCCGGTGGCCAGGTGCAGTGGGCGACCGGCGAGCGCACCGAACGGACCGCCGACCCGGTGGGGGTCACCGCCGGAGGCACCACCCTGCTCGACGAGGTGCTGCTCCCGACCGGCACGCTCGCCGACGACGTGCGTCCCGACGCGGTGTACCCGAACGTGCGGGTCACCACCGGCCGCCTGGCCACCCTCGACGCGCGGCTCTGAGGCCCGCGGGCGGGACGCGACGCCGCGCGCAGTATCGCGTCCCGCCGGCAAGGCGCGCAGGAGAATCCGAAAGGCGGTCGAACGCCGGAAATCGGGACGGGCCCGCACGCACGATGGGCGGAGGCCGTTACGAGGAAAGGGCAGGACCGTCATGTCACGACTGAAGGTCGGCACCGAGAACGGCGCCGACATCGAGATCTACTACGAGGACCACGGTCAGGGGCAGCCGGTGGTGCTGATCCACGGGTACCCGTTGAACGGGCGCTCGTGGGAGCGGCAGCACCGCGAGCTGCTGGGGGCCGGCTACCGGGTCATCGCCTACGACCGGCGGGGCTGGGGCGAGTCGAGCCGACCCACGCTCGGCCACGACTACGACACGTTCGCCGGCGACCTCCATGCGCTGATGGAGCACCTCGACCTCACCGACACCGTGCTGGTCGGCTTCTCGATGGGCACCGGCGAGGTGACCCGCTACCTGGGCACGTACGGCTCGGCGCGGGTGCGCAAGGCGGCGCTGCTGGGCGCGATCCCACCGTTTCTGCTCAAGACCGGCGACAACCCGGACGGTGTCGACGGGAAGGTCTTCGACGGCATCAAGAAGGCGGTCCTCGCCGACCGGTACGCCTACTTCAAGGCATTCCTCGACGACTTCTACAACACCGACAAGCTGGACGCGAAACGGATCAGCCCGCAGGCGTGGCAGGCCAGCTTCAACGTGGCCGCCGACGGCTCGCCGTACGCGTCGTACGCGTGCGTCGACACCTGGCTGACCGACTTCCGGGACGACCTGCCGAAGATCGACGTGCCGGTGCTCGTCGTGCACGGCACCGAGGACCGGATCCTGCCGTACCCGAACACCGCGCGGCGACTGCCCGGTCTGGTCAAAGACCTCCGCCTGGTGCCGGTCGAGGGCGGCCCGCACAACATCGGCTGGACCCACCCGGAGGAGGTGAACCCGGCCCTGCTGGGCTTCCTGCGCGAGTAGAGCTAGTCAACCGCTCAACAACCTTGATTTACCGTCATCTATATGTCTAGGCTGGCGGGGCGGGAACGGGCGACATCTGGGCACCCACAAATCCAGGTTGCCGCTCCGCCTCGTGGAGTGGCGCGGTCGCCGCCGGAGGCGCGCATGTCCACAGCCACCCCCGCTCCGCCCGAGGACCAGCCCTACACACCCCGGCACGCCGGAGTGACGCTCGGCCGGGCGCGGCCGATCTTCCTGCGCGCGGCCGCCGCCATCACGGTCGTCTGGGTGGCGGTCGTCTGGACCGCCCCGCACATCGAGGTGAGCGCCGAAGTGCACCGCCTCGCCCTCTTCTGCCACCTCGCCGCGCTCGTCGTGGGCTTCGGCGCGGTGCTCGCCATGGACTGGCTCGGTCTACAGTGGATGCTGCGCCGGCTGGACCTGCCGACGTTGCTGCGCACCACCCACAACGCCCACCTTCTGGTCTGGCTCGGGCTCGCCGGCCTCGTCGCGAGCGGTGCGCTGCTCGGCCCCGACACCGACGCCACGCTGACCCGGGTGAAGCTCGCCGCCGTCCTGGCCGTCGCGCTCAACGGGCTCTGCGTCGGGCGGCTCCAGCACCGGCTCGCCGCGTACACCGAGTCGCGTCCACCGTGGACGGTGCTGGCCGCCGGCGGGCTGGCCGCGCTTCTGTCGCAGGCCGGCTGGTGGACCGCGACGGCCGTCGGGTTCCTGTCTACGCAGGGCTGACCAGGGCCTTCTCCACGTCGGCGTCAGTCAGCTGGGCGAAGTCCAGGTACCAGGCGCCGACCGCGGTGAGGTCCACCGGCCGCAGCAGGCAGAAGACGCCGTCCGCCTCCTCCCCGGCCACCACCGACGCGGCGTCGGCGGCGCAGACCGGTGCGGCGAAGTCGAGCCGCGCCGGCCCGCCGGCCCGCACCGCCCGCAGCGCGGCCCGCGCGGTGACGCCGGTGGCGAGGCCGTCGTCGACGACCAAGACCACGCGGTCGCGTACCCGGGGCGGCGGGCGGTCGCCGCGGTACCGGCGCAGCCGCCGCTCGGCTTCGGCCCGCTCCCGCTCGACCGCCGGCGCGAGGCGTTCCGGGTCGAGGCCGAAATGGTGCAGCGCGTCGTGGTCGAAGACCGGCGGGCCGCCGGCGGTGACCGCGCCGATGCCGAGCTCGGGCTGTCCGGGCAGGCCGATCTTGCGCGCGACGAGCACGTCGAGCTCGCCGCCGAGCACCTCCGCGATATGCCGGGCCACGGGTACGCCGCCGCGGGGCAGGCCCAGCACCAGCGTGTCCCGCCCGACCAGCTCGGGTGCCTCGGCGGCGACCGCCTCGGCCAGCGCCCGGCCGGCCTGGTCGCGATCGGCGAACCTCGCCTCACGCATGGCCGCCGCCCTCCATGACGACGCCTTCCGGTCCCGCGTCGTCCCGGCCGCGGCCGAGGTGGACGCCGAACCACGCGCGTGCGGCGTTCGCCACCTCTTCCAGCGCGCCGGGCTCCTCGAAGAGGTGGCCCGCGCCGGCCACGATCCGCAGCGCCCACTCGCCGGTGAGCTGGGCGGCCGCCGCGCGGTTGAGCGCGATCACCTCGGCGTCCCGCTCGCCGACGACCAGCAGCGTCGGCGCGGTCACCCCGGCCAGGTGCGCGCCGGCCAGGTCGGGGCGGCCACCCCGGGAGACCACGGCGCGTACCCGTTGCGGCCGGGCGGCGGCGGCCAGCAGCGCGGCGGCGGCGCCGGTGCTGGCGCCGAAGAGGCCGACCGGCAGCGCGCGTACCTCGGGCAGCTCGGCGAGCCGGTCCAGGATGCCGGTCAGCCGGCCGGCGAGGAGGTCGACGTCGAACCGCCTGTCTTCCTCCTCGGGCGTGAGCAGGTCGGTCAGCACCGTCGCGAAGCTCGCGGCGCCGAGCTGGGTGGCGACCAGGCGGTTGCGCGGGCTTAGCCGCGAGCTGCCGGTGCCATGTGCGAAGAGCACCAAACCCCGGGGCTCCGGGGGCACGGCCACGTCGGCCTCGAGGAGGGCACCCGCGGCATCCAGCTTCATAGGGAACGTGTACCCCGCGCGACGGGGTTGACGCGTAGGAAATCTCCTACGTATCGTCTCCGGCATGATGATCGACAGCGTGCGAACGATGACCGTTTTCGTTTCCGACCAGGACAAGGCCCGCGACTTCTACGTCGACGTGCTCGGCTTCGAGGTGAAGACCGACCAGAGCTTCGGCCCCAACCGGTGGCTCGAGGTCGGCCCGGCGACCGGCACGGCGCTGGTGCTCCACAAACCCTTCCCGGGGGCGACCGCCGGCACCGGCCAGGGGACCATGCTGGCCAGCTCGGACGTGGACGCCGACGTGGCCCGGCTGCGGGCGGCCGGGGTCGACGTCGACGGCCCGAGCGACACGCCGTGGGGGCGCCAGGCGACGTTCGCGGACCCGGACGGCAACGGGTACGTCCTCCACGGGTGAGATGCTGGCCCGGTGCCGCGACGCGTCAAGGAAAGCCCGCTCGACCAGCTCTTCGGTGCGCTGGCCAACCCGACGCGCCGGGACATCCTCGACGCGCTGCTCGACGGCGACCGGAGCGCGGGCGACCTGGCCCGCCTGTTCGAGATGAGCCGGCCGAGCGTGTCGGAGCACCTGCGGGCGCTGCGCGAGGCCGGGCTGGTGGAGGAGCGGGCGGTGGGCCGGCGGCGGATCTACCGGGTCACCGCCACGCCCCTCGCCGGCCTGGTCGACTGGCTGAGCCCGTACGAGCGCTTCTGGCGCGACCGGCTGGCCGCACTCGGCGACGTCGTCGACCGGATGAGCGAGAGTCGCGAGGCTACGGACCTCGAGCACGACGGCGGACGAGCGCCGAGCGACGGAGCGGGGTGGGCAAGGCGCGATGACTGAGGACCTGAAGGCGATCCGGGTCGACCAGTTCCTTCCGCATCCGCCGGCCAAGGTGTGGCGGGCGCTGACCACGCCCGAGCTGATGGCGCAGTGGCTGATGCCCAACGACTTCCGGCCCGAGCCGGGGCACCGGTTCACGTTCCGGGCCCGGCCGGTCGGCGCGACCGGGTTCTCCGGCGTGATCGCCTGCGAGGTGCTGGAGGTGACCCCGCCGCGCCGGCTGCGGATCAGCTGGGCCGACGCCGCCCACGCGGACGCGGCGCGTACCGAGGTGTCGTGGACGCTGGCCGCCGAGGGCAGCGGCACCCGGGTGCTGCTGGAGCACAGCGGCTTCGACCCGGACGACCCGACCCAGCAGCTCGCCCGCCGCCTCATGGGCGGCGGCTGGCGCGGCCGCCTGCGGCGCGCGCTCGCGGCGGTGCTCGACGCCTGACCGGCCGCGGGTGCACGGCCGCACCCACCGTCCGCGCGGGGAGCGACGGCGGGCCGGTGTATGACGTACCCGACACCATTCCCGGTACCGGAACCGAGCATGCGACCAGGCAGGATGGGCCGGTGGAGAAGATCGACATCAGGCCCGTCGGCTACCTCGACCCGGACGCCCAGGCGTTGGTCGCGGCGGCGCTGGCCGACCTGCGCGAACGGTACGACGACGGCGACGGCGACGCGACCCCGATCGACCCGACCGACTTCGACCCGCCACACGGCGCGTTCCTCGTCGCCTACCTCGACGGCGAGCCGGTGGCGTCCGGCGCGTGGCGCGGCCACGGCACGGACGGCACGACCGCCGAGGTCAAGCGGATGTACACCGCGCCGGCGGCCCGTGGGCGGGGGATCGCGCGGGCGGTGCTCGCCGAGGTCGAGCGGTCCGCCCGCGCGTCCGGACGGAGCCGGATCGTGCTGGAGACCGGCGGCCGCCAGCCCGAGGCGATCCAGCTGTACCTCACCGCGGGGTACAGCCGGATCGCCGACTTCGGCTTCTACAAGGACGAGCCGGACGTCCGCTCCTTCGGCAAGGACCTCGTCTAGCGGGTGCCTCGGCCGCCGGCCCTTGTTCGAACCGGATGCGAGCTACCGCAATGTCCGCCGTGGCCGCTCTAGCGGGTGCCCAGGACGGACGCGGCGGTCAGGCGGGCCGGGCCGGCGCACCGGTCCACGGCCACCCGCACGTGCCGGCCGAGCCCGGTGAACTCCACCCGGCCGAGGCCCGCCGTGTCGGTCGTGTCCCGGGCCGCCACCGTCCACCTGCGACCGTCCACAGAGGTCTCCACGCGGTACTCGGCCGCGTGCCGGCGGGTGGCGAACGCGACCCGCACGCCGGTCAGCTCGCGCAGCCGGCCGAGGTCCACCCGCCAGCCGGCCGGCGCCGCCGTCCAGCGCCGCCCCTTGGCGTGGTCGGTGGGGATCTCCTCGGCGGTGTACCGGCTGTAGTTGTAGTGCTTCTTCGCCTGCGGCAGCGGGCGGCCGGTCACCTTCGCGGCGAGGTCGCAGACGTCGCTCGCGTACAGGTACGCGCGGTCGCCCATCACGTAGTCGACCACCTCGGTGCGGTCGTCGCCGCAGACGTCCGCGCGCACCATGCGGCCGTCGACTCCGAACGTCGCGACCCGCTGGCCGGCGCCGTCCCAGATGCCGGCCACCTCGCCGCAGCCGCGGTTCCAGGCGAGCAGCAGGTCGCGGTAGGTGCCGTCCCAGTTGTGCAGCGGCTCCAGCACGGTGCCCCAGCAGCCGAGCGTGCTCCGCGTCTCCTTCCAGAGCGTCTCGCCGGTGGCGGAGACGAGGTAGAGCGAGTCCTTGCCGGTGGTCGCGGTGCGGTCGACCCGGTCGAGGCCGGCCACCTCGAGTCCGGGCAGGTCGGGCCGGAAGTCGCCGAGGCCGATCTGCTGTGCCTCGACCGCGTCGACGTTCTTCCACAGCACGGTGCCGTCCGACCGGTACGCGTTGGTGCTGTCGCCGCCCAGCCCGGCGCCGCCGAAGACGATGTCCTCGCTCCCGTCGCCGTCGATGTCGCCGACCGCGATCGAGTCGGGGTGGTCCGCCATGTCCGCGGTCCAGACCAGCTCCCCGTCGGGTGTCACGAAGTCGTACCCGGCCAGCAGCTCCTGCCGGCCGTCGTCGTCGAAGTCGTGCGGGTACGGCCGGTGGCCGACCGTGCCGCGGTGCGTCCAGAGCAGGTCGCCCTCGCTGTCGGTGACCCACACCTGCTCGTACCGGTCCTTGAACACGATGTCCCGCGGCCGGTCCAGCCCGCGCGTATTGGCGATGACGATGGTGTCCCACGCGTTCGGGCCGGGCACCGGGAAGGCGCGGGTGAGCTCGCCGGTCCGCCCGTCGAAGACCCGGAACTCGCCCTCCATCACGGCGAGCACCTCGTTGTCGCCGTCGCCGTCGAGGTCGTAGATCTCGGCCGGGATGTCGGTGCCGTTGTTGGTCACCCGCGGGTCCGGCGTGCCGACCTGCCACAGCAGGCCGCCCTCGACGTCGAACGCGGCCAGCGCCTGCACCTGGCGGCCGATGAACCGGTCGTCGGCCGAGTAGGTGGGCTGCATCGTGACGATGTCGAGGCGCCCGTCGCCGCTCACGTCGCCCATCAGCAGCCGCGCCCCGGTGCCGCCCGCGCTGGTGTCGACGCTCGCGACGAGGCGCGGTTCGAGGGAGGGTGGTTCTGCCGTAGCGGTCGCACCTGTGACCACCAGGGCGACGGTCATGAGGATTTTCATCGCCGAAGCTCCTTCCATTGTGGACTAGCCCGTCTTCGCGCCAATGCCTGAGTCGGTGGTCAGGAAGCGGGTGGCCGGCAGGGAGCCGTCCGGGCGCCGGCCTCCCTGTGCCGTGGCCGGGTCGGTGGAGCGGAACCGGACCGCCGCGCCGTCCCAGGTGTTGCCCTCCGACCGGGCCTCGTCGTCGCCGATCTCGGTGGGTGTGCCGTTGCCGGCGGCGGCGTTGCCGGTCAGCACGGCCGCCGCGGTGGGCAGGTGGAAGCCGATGTCGCCGTTGCGGAACGCGGTGTTGTGCGCCAGCCGGAGCGCGCCCGGGTTGCCGCCGTCGCTGAACCCGTGCCCCACGTTGTCCCACGCGGCGTTGTCGCGCAGCTCGTGCGCGGCGGGCGGGGCGGGGCTGCCGCCGCCGAGGTGGAATCCGTCGGCGTTGGCCTGCCACTCGGCCGCGTTCCACCGGTTGACGCCGTTGCCGTACGCCCAGTTGCGCTCCAGCCGCACCGGGTCGGCGAAGTGCCCGACGTCGAAGCCGCTGTCGGCGTTGTCGAAGGCGCGGCAGCCACGGACCAGGTTGCCGGTGCCGCCGCCGAACTTGACGGCCAGGCCCACGCCCGAGCGGCCCTTGTCCTTCGGGTCGTAGTTGCGGTAGAAGTCGCTGTCCAGCACCTGGTTGTCCACTGTGCCCTCGTCGCGCAGCGTGAGCCCGGAGCGCACGTTGTCGTGGATGGACAGTCCGGTGAAGACGTTGCCGCGGCACGAGCGGCAGACGTACGCGTGGCTCGACGAGCCTTTGATCTCCAGCCCGCGCACGGTCCAGTAGTCGCCGTGGTGGGTGACCGCCCACTGGCCGGCCGGGATCGCGCTCGCGTCGATGACCGGGCGCTCGCCGCGGTAGTTGGTCAGCGTGATGCGGCGCCCCGGCTCGCCGTCGGTCTCGATGACGGTGCCCCGCGCCGGCCGGTACGTGCCGCCGCGCAGCGCGATCGTCTGTCCGGGTCGGACGGTGGCGACCGCCTTGGCGAGCGTGGCGTACGGCCGGGCCAGGCTCCCGTCACCACGGTCCGATCCGTCGGGCGCCACCACGATCGGTCCCTCGCCCGGCGGCGGCGGCGCGGCCCGTGTCGCGACGGTTGCCGGCTCTTCGACGGCCGGCAGCGGTGTCTCCAGCACCGCGTACGTGAAGCCGCCGCCCGCCACCGCCGTCACCGTCGCGGCGACCAGCAGCTTGTTCTGGAGGTAGCCGAGCAGTCCCGGGCCGGCCGAAAACGACGTGCCGGCCGCCGCCTGCACACCCGCGGCGAGTGCCGCCGGCACCGGGAGGGCGGCGCCGAGCAGCAGCCGCTCCACCGGCACCAGCCCGTGGCGGTGGCCGGCGCAGCGGGCGCAGTCGCGGGTGTGCCGGACCAGGCGCTTGCGCCACAGCGGAGCGGTGGCGCCGTTCCAGCCGCGCAGCTGGCCGGCGAGCTCGGGGCAGCGCGGGCGGGCGCCGAGCGCCCGGACCACGCCCCGGGCCGCGTCGAGCCGCTCGCGCAGGCGCTGGAGGCGTACCGCGGCATGCTTGGCGTCGACGGCCAGAGCGGTCGCCACCTCCGCGCGGGTCAGCTCGCCGGCCGCCTCCTGCCACCAGAGGGCGAGCAGCTGGCGGTCGCCGTCGTCGAGCCAGCGGGCGGCCTGGGCCAGCTCCCGCCGCTGCCCGGTGAGCGTGACCGCGCTGACCGCCTCGTCGGCGAGGTCGGCGCGCGGGTCGGGCAGCTCGCCGGGCACGTCCCGGACCCGCAGCAGGCTGCGCCGGCGGTCCCGCAGGTGGCGCTGCACCTGCCGGTACGCGATGGTCACCGCCCAGGCCCGGAACCGGTCCGGCTCGCGCAGTCCGGGCAGGCCGCGGATCACCTTGATCATGGTGTCCTGGACGAGGTCGTCCACGTCCGCGTGGCCGCCGAGCGCGCGGCCGACGACGTTGTAGATCACCGGCAGATGGGTCGCGATGAGCGTGTCGAGCGCGTCGCGGTCGCCGGCCTGCGCGCCGATCACGAGCGCGGTGACGTCGGGGGCGGCCTGGATCTCACTCTGCGTCATGGCTGCACCGCTCACTACCGATCGATCCGGCCGGCACGATGGTGACACAACGAGGTTAGTAAGTAAAGACGCTCAACTATCTCTTGCATAACTCCTTAGGTAAGCGTATTCCTGTACCCAGATCGAGGATTTTCGTTGTTTGTTCTTGCCCTTGGGCGTCTACCGGAGTACTGGTCCACCATCTCGCTCACCGTTACCACAGAGGAGCCCACGCGATGATCCAACTGAGACGCACCGGCAGCGGGCGTCGCCTCGCGCTCGTCGCCGGCGCGACCGCCCTCGTCGCCGCCGGCGCGATCACCACCGTCAGCGTCACCACGGCGTCGGCGGCGACCGTCAGCACCAGCGTCAACTACGTGTTCGTCAACCGGCACAGCGGCAAGGCGATGGACCTGTACAACTGGGCCACGAACGACGGCGCGCCGATCACCCAGTTCACCCGCAACAACCTCGCCGTCCAGCAGTGGCGCTTCGTCGACGCGGGCAGCGGCTACTACAAGGTCAGGTCCGCGCACAGCGGCAAGGTGCTGGAGGTCCCCAACGCCACCGACGGTGCCCGCCTGGTGCAGATGACCGACAACAACAACACCCGCCAGCACTTCCGGCTCGTCGACTCCGACAGCGGGTACGTGCGGTTCATCAGCCGGCACAGCAACAAGGCCCTGGACCTGTGGGAGTGGTCCACCGCCGACGGGGCGCCGATCGCCCAGTTCACCGATCTCAACGGGTGGAACCAGCAATGGCAGCTGATCAACGTGGGCGGCGGGACGCCGACGACCGGGCCACCGCCGTCGGGCAGCTGGCCGACGCCGACCGGGCAGGTCGCGGTCAACGGCACCATCAACGTGCCGGCCAGCGGCCTGGACGGCGGGATGCGCCGCTACTGCTGCATCGGTGACGGCGGGCAGGAGGAGAGCCAGGACCCGATGTTCAGCCTCGCCGCCGGTGCCACCCTGTCCAACGTGATCATCGGCGGTCCGGCCGGTGACGGCGTGCACTGCGCCGGCGCGTGCACCCTGCGCAACGTGTGGTGGGAGGACGTGGGCGAGGACGCGGCCACGTTCCGGGGCAGCGGCTCGCCGCAGTTCCTCGTCGACGGCGGCGGCGCGCGGAGCGCCGGCGACAAGGTCTTCCAGCACAACGGACCGGGCACGCTGACGATCCAGAACTTCCAGGCCACCAACTTCGGCACGTTCTACCGGTCCTGCGGCAACTGCTCCACGCAGCACGGGCGCCACGTGGTCATCCGGAACGTGACGCTGACCCGGCCCGGAAACACCGTCGCCGGCATCAACGTCAACTACGGCGACACCGCGCGCTTCAGCGGGATCACCATCGTCAACGACTCGTCGCGCGCGATGGTCATCTGCCGCAAGTACCAGGGCAACAACAGCGGCGACGAACCGAGCCAGGTGGGCACCGGTGCGGACAGCACCAACTGCTTCTACTCCAGCTCGGACCTCACGTATCGGTGACGGCCAATTGACAAAGTTTGGACGTCCAACTTAGTGTTCACGGCGCGCGCGGGTGGCGCCCGGCATCCGCGTGCGCCTGGACACAGAGGAGGGCACCCCAATGAGGCGAACACGTTGGCGGCACGGAGTCGTCGCGGCGGCCACCGCCGGACTCGTGGCCGCGACCGGCATCATCATGGCCACGAGCGCGCAGGCGGCCGTCGGCTGCCGCGTGACCTACACGGCCGGCAGCCAGTGGCCCGGCGGGTTCACCGCCAACGTGGGCATCACCAACCTCGGCGACCCGATCAGCGCGTGGAGCCTGGTCTGGACCTTCCCGGCCGGGCAGCGGGTGACCCAGGCGTGGAACGCCAACGTCACCTCCTCCGGCGACCAGGTCACCGCCACCAACGTCAGCTACAACGGCGGGCTCGCCACCAACGCGACCGTGTCGTTCGGGTTCAACGGATCCTGGACGGGCACCAACACGGCGCCCACGTCGTTCGCCCTCAACGGGGTCACCTGCACGGGGAGCGTGGGTGGCACGACCCCACCCCCCACCTCCTCGACGCCGACGACCCGGCCACCGACCACCTCGCCGACCACGCCGCCGCCGGCCGGTAACGCGATGGCCGCCGTGGCCGCGATGCAGCCGGGCTGGAACCTCGGCAACTCCTTCGACGCGGTCGGCGCCGACGAGACCGCGTGGGGCAACCCGCGGGTCACCGAGGCGCTGCTGGACAACATCCGGGCGCAGGGCTTCAACAGCATCCGCATCCCGGTCACGTGGAGCAACCACCACGGCGGTGCGCCCAACTACACGATCGACGCGGCCTGGCTCAACCGGATCCGCGAGGTGGTCAACTGGGCCCTCGCCGACGGCTTCTACGTGATGATCAACCTGCACCACGACTCGTGGCAGTGGATCAACACGATGCCCACCGACCGCACCAACGTGCTCGCCCGTTACAACGCGCTGTGGACCCAGCTTGCCGCCGCGTTCCGCGACGCGTCGCCGAAGCTCACGCTGGAGAGCGTCAACGAGCCGCAGTTCACCGGCGCGTCCGACGAGGCGCAGAGCATCTCGCTGCTCAACGAGCTCAACACCTCGTTCCGCAACATCGTGCGCGCCTCCGGCGGTGGCAACGCGACCCGGCTGCTGGTCATCCCGACCCTGCACACCAGCGCCGACGCGGCCCGGGTCGACCCGGCGCTGGCCTGGTTCCAGGCCGCGAACGACCCCAACCTGATCGCCACCGTGCACTACTACGGGTACTGGCCGTTCAGCGTGAACGTGGCCGGCGGCACCCGCTTCGACGCCACCGCGCAGGCCGATCTGACCGGCGCGTTCGACCGCGTCTTCAACGCGTTCGTCAACCGGAACATCCCGGTCATCGTCGGCGAGTACGGCCTGCTCGGCTTCGACCGGCACACCGGCACGATCCAGCAGGGCGAGAAGCTGAAGTTCTTCGAGTTCTTCGGCCACTACGCGCGCAGCCGCCGGATCACCACCCAGCTGTGGGACAACGGCCAGCACTTCGGCCGCACCTCGTTCCAGTGGAGCGACCCGGAGCTGATCAACCAGATCAAGTCGAGCTGGACCACCCGCTCCGGCACCGCCTCCAGCGACCAGATCTACGTGCCGCGCACCGGGGCGATCACCGCCAAGAGCCTGACGCTCAACCTCAACGGGCTGTCGTTCCAGGGGCTGCGGCAGGGCAGCACCGACCTGGCCAACGGCACCGACTACACGGTCTCCGGCAGCACCCTCACGCTCACCCCGGCCGCGGTCACCCGGCTGGTCGGCTCCCGGGCGTACGGGGTGAACGCGACCATCCAGGCCCGCTTCTCGGCCGGCGTGCCGTGGCGGATCAACGTCATCACGTACGACCCGCCGGTGCTGTCCAACGCCACCGGGCAGACCGGGTCGTTCAACGTGCCGGCGCAGTTCCGCGGCGACCAGCTCGCCACGATGGAGGCCAAGTACGCGGACGGCAGCAACGCCGGCCCGCACAACTGGACCTCGTTCAAGGAGTACGACGTGACGTTCGCGCCGAACTACAGCGCCAACACGATCACGCTCAAGCCCGAGTTCTTCGCCGAGGTCAACGACGGGCAGCGGGTGACGCTGACGTTCCACTTCTGGAGCGGCACGACGGCCACCTACTACGTCACCAAGTCGGGGAGCAACGTCACCGGCAGCACCAGCTAGCTTCTTCGGGGCACCAGGGGCACGGCCGGCCTCCCCGCCGGCCGTGCCCCGGTCCGCGCCTAGGATCTTTTTTCGGGTGGCTGTCGATTCCGGCGGAGGTCGCACGTCGGGGAGACGTAGGAACACACGAACGAGATCTAGGAGCAGACAAATGCCCCAGTACGCCGTCCTCATCTACTCGCCCGCGCCCGCCGACCCGATGAGCATCTCCGCCGAGTACATGGAGCGCCTCGAAGGCTACGGCGCACAGGTCGCCGCGCTCGGCGGCACCGTGGACACCGGCTTCGCGCTCCAGGCGAGCACCACCGCCACCTCGATCCGCGGCGACGTGGTCACCGACGGGCCGTTCATCGAGGCGAAGGAGGTCGTCGCCGGGTTCTTCATCCTGGAGGCGCCCGACCTCGACAGCGCGCTCGCCATCGCCAAGCTCAACCCGGCCACCATCGACGGCGGCGTGGAGGTGCGGCCGCTGTTCGAGCCGCCGGCCGAGTAGCGCCAAGATTTTTCGGCGCGGGCTGTCCGGTATCGCGTCGGCCGTTCGTCAGGGTGGTGAGATCCAGACGAGAGGGAGTGCCGAGATGAAGTACATGATGTTCGTCTGCACCGACACCGAGCCGGACACCGACAAGAGCCCCGACAAGCCGGACATCTACACCTGGGTGGCGGAAAACGACGCGAGCGGCCGGCGCCTCGACGGCCACCAGCTCGCGCCGGACACCTCCGCCACCACGGTACGGGTGCGCAACGGCGAGCTGCTGGTTTCGGACGGCCCGTTCGCCGAGACCAAAGAGGTGATCGTGGGCTACGACCTGCTGGAGTGCGCCGACCTGGACGAGGCGATCGAGGTCGCGCGGACCCACCCGATGGCGCGGGGCGGCCGGATCGAGCTGCGCCCGTACGCGGTCGTTGACTGACCCGGCCGGCACCCCGACGGGGGCGGCCGAGGCGGTGGAGGCCGCCCCGGCCGCGGGTCGGGACGGGGAAGCGGACGCGGTGGTCGAGGCCGCCGCGGTGAGGGATCGGGACGTGGCGGCGGACGCGGTGGTCGAGGCCGCCGCGGCCGCCGCCCGGGAGTCCCACGCGCAGATCGTCGCGACGCTGATCCGGGTGACCGGCGACTGGACGCTCGCGGAGGACTGCGCGCAGGAGGCGCTCGTGCAGGCGCTCCAGCGCTGGCCGGCCGGCGGCGTGCCGGCCAACCCGGCCGGCTGGCTCATGACCGTGGCCCGCAACCGGGCCACCGACGTGCTGCGCCGCGCCACGGTCGAACGCCGCAAGCTGCGCGAGCTCGCCGCGCTCGCACCCACCGACGCCGCGCCGCCGGCGGGGGAGGAGGAGGTCGTGGACGACCGGCTGCGGCTCATCTTCACCTGCTGCCACCCCGCGCTCGCGCTCGACGCCCGCGTGGCGCTCACCCTGCGCACCATCTGCGGGATACCGACGGCCGACATCGCGCGCGCGTTCCTGGTCACCGAGTCGACCATGACCCGCCGCCTCACCCGCGCCAAGACGAAGATCGCGGACGCCCGCATCCCGTACGCGGTGCCGGCCGGCCCCGCCCTCGCCGAGCGGCTGCCCGGCGTGCTGGCCGTGCTGTACCTGCTGTTCACCCGCGGGTACGACGGCGGCGGCGAACCGGCGTTCGCCGACGAGGCGATCAGGCTGGCCCGCCTGCTCGACGACCTGATGCCCGGTCAGCCCGAGATCGCCGGCCTGCTGGCCCTCTGCCTCCTCCAGCACTCGCGCCGCGCCGCCCGCCGCGACAGCGCCGGCGACCTCGTGCCGCTCGACCGGCAGGACCGCACCCGCTGGGACCACGCCGCGATCACCGAGGCACTGGGCGTGCTGTCCCGCGCCGGCGACGGCGGCCCGTACGCGCTCCAGGCCCGCATCGCCGCCTGCCACGCCACCGCCCCGACGTTCGACGCCACCGATTGGTCCGCGATCGCCACCTGGTACGACGCCCTTGCCCGCCAATCACCCTCGCCGGTGGTCGCGCTCAACCGCGCGGTGGCGCACGGCTATGCGTACGGCCCGGCGGCCGGGCTCGCGCTGCTCGCCGAGGCACGGGCGGGCGGCGCACTGGACGGATACCCGCTCGCCGTCGCCGCCGAGGCCGACCTCACAGCCCGCGCCGGCGACCGGGAACGCGCCGCCGCTCTCTTCCGCCGGGCCGCCGCCGAAACCCACGCCGAGCCGGAACGCCGCGCCCTCCTCGACCGCGCCGCCGAGCTCCTCCCGCCCGGGTCCCCGCCTTCGTAGTCTGAGATTTGGGGCAGATCCGTTTTGGAGAAAGGTCTTCGGCGCTTGGTGTACATCGCAACCATATGCGGGTCACGGGTTACGCACGAGCTGGTCACGAGGCTCACGCTTGGGTCTCGGCTTGGCCACGGCAGCGTCCCACACGCCGATTGATCCGTCCAATGGCCATCAGGTCGCCGGTACGGGGAGGGCACGATGGTCACGCTTCGACGGTTCACGATGGTCCTGGGGGTCGCCGCGGTGCTGGGCGTTTCGGCGTGCGGGGGAGGCGATGGCGGCAGTGGCGCCGAGGCGCCGCAGCAGGGGCGGCAGCGGCCCCCCAGCGCGGGGCCGTGCGGTGACGGTGAGACGGCCGTGGGCGACGATCCACAGTCGACGTTCGCGATCGACGTGGACACCGCGTCGTACGGCTACGCGCGCCGGCTCATCACCGACGGGCGTAAGCCGGAGGCCGGGGCGGTGCGGCCGGAGGAGTTCGTCAACGCGTTCGACCAGGACTATCCGGAGCCGCGCGGTGACGGCTTCGCGGTGCACGTGGACGGTGCGCGGATGCCCGAGTTCCACGAGGCGGGCTCGGACACGCGGCTGATGCGGGTGGGCTTACGGACCCGCGGCGAGGACTCGGAGACGCGGGAGGACGCGGCGTTGACGTTCGTGGTCGACGTCTCCGGTTCGATGGGTGAGCCCGGCCGGCTCGACCTGGTGAAGGACTCGCTGCACACGCTGATCGACGAGCTGCGGCCGACCGACTCGGTGGCGGTCGTGGCGTTCAGCGGTGAGGCGGAGGTGGTCACCGAGATGACGCCGGCTTCGGACGCACGTGCCCTGCACCGGGCGGTCGACGCGCTGCGTACGCGCAGCAGCACCAACCTCGAGGCGGGGCTGGTGCTCGGATACCGGGTGGCCCGGGAAGGCTTCCGGCCGGGGCGTACCAACCGGGTGATCGTGCTGTCGGACGGGCTGGCCAACACCGGTGACACCGACGCCGACGCGATCCTGCGGCGGGTGAGCGAGGAGGCCGGCAAGCAGATCGCGTTGCTCGGCGTCGGTGTGGGCAGCGAGTACGGCGACGCGCTGATGGAGCGGCTGGCCGACCGCGGCGACGGATTCGTGGTGTACGTCAGCGAACGCGCGCAAGCCCGCCAGGTCTTCGTCGACCGGTTGCCCGCCACGCTCGCGGTGCGCGCGCTGGACGCCAAGGTGCAGGTGACGTTCGAGCCCGAGGCGGTGCGGTCGTACCGGCTGATCGGCTACGAGAACCGCGCGGTCGCCGACGAGGACTTCCGTGACGACGCGGTCGACGGCGGCGAGGTGGGGCCGGGCCACAGCGTGACCGCGCTCTACGAGGTGCGGCTCACCGGTGAGGCGGACGGCGGCGCGCGGGTGGCGCAGGTGCGGGCGCGCTGGTTGGATCCGGGGTCGCGGGAGGCGTCCGAGGCGTACGAGTCGCTGACCGTCGCCGATCTGGGAGCCCGCTTCGACGCCGCCGGTCCGCGGCTGCGGATGTGTTACGCCGCCGGGTATTTCGCCGAGGTGCTGCGCGGCACCGGCACGGTGTCGTTCGACGCGCTCCTCCCGGTGGCGCGCCGGGCCGGTGAGGACACCGGCGACCGGGCCGTGGACGAACTGGCGACGCTGATCGGCCGCGCGGCCGAGCTCGACTGAGCCGTCACTCAGCGCCGGGCGGCGGGATGCGGCGCGGCTCGGCGTCGTCCGGCGCCGCTCGGCGTCGTCCGGCGCGGGTCAGCACGAACGCGCCGGCGGCGACGAGGAGCAGGCCTCACCCGTCCGCCGCTGGTCAGCGTTTGTCCACAATGTCTGTTCCCGGATCGGCGATCCGGAAAGCAACAGGAGTCCCGGCCCCGGGCTGGTGACGCTGCGTCAGGATGGCGGAGGTCCGCGAAGACTGCCCAAGGGCTTGTCCCGCCGACCCGGGAGACAGGGCCTAGGCTGGCGGGCATGCTGCCGACCAGCCTGACCGCACAGCCGGACACCGGCAGGGCCCTGATCACCTACTGCGACGGGGCCACCGGCGAGCGCACCACGCTGACCGCCGTCGAGCTGGGGGAGTGGGCCGCCCGCACGGCCGGGCTGCTGCGCGACGGGTGCGGTCTGGTCGCCGGCGACCGGGCGGCCGTGCTGCTGCCGCCGCACTGGGAGACCGCGGCCGTGCTGCTCGGCGCCTGGTCGGTGGGCGTCACCGTGTCGTACCGGTCGTGGGCGACCGCGGGCCTTCCACAGGTCGGGCCCGGCGAGGACGGGCCGTTCGACGCCATGTTCGTCTCCCGACAGCGCCTGGGGAGCTGGCTGGAGCAGGTGCCCGAGGCACGGCACCGCTACGTGCACGGCCTGGCGCCCGGCGGCGCGGCCCTCGCCTTCGACGACGTGCCGGCGGGATACCTCGACTACGTTTCCGAGGTGCGCCGCCATCCCGGCGACGGCCCGGCGCCGCGGGTGCGTCACACCGACGCGGCCAGCCCGGACGGCACCAGCTACCGGCAGTGGGGCGGCATCGCCGCCGAGATCGCCGGCTCGCTCGGGCTGCGCGCCGGCGACCGCGTCCTCGTCGACGCGGGCGCGCACGTCGAGCCGGTGACCTGGCTGCTCGCGCCGCTGGCGGCGGGAGCGTCCATCGTGCTCTGCGCCAACCTGGACCGCGACGGGCTGGACCGGCGGGTCGCCGCCGAGGGCGCCACCCACGTGCTCTGAGCGCGGTGGGCCACAAGCGTTGGCCGGCTTCGCCGGCCCGGGGTGAGCGGTGGCCGAAGGCCGCCGCTCACCAGGTGAAGGTCGCGGTCAGCGCACTAGCCGACCAGCTCACCCAGCGCGGCGGCGAAGACCTCGTGGTGGCTGGCCACGTCGGCCGGCGTGGTCCGCGGGCAGGCCAGCGCCATGTTGTGAAACGGGGTGAGCAGGATCCCCCGGTTCGCCAGGTAGGCGTGCAGGTAGTCCTCCAGCTCGCCGTCCGCGGCCGCCGCCGACTCACCGCCGGTGCGGGGCGCGGGGGAGGCGAAGCGGTACTCCACCCGGGCGCCGAGCTGGGTCACCGACCACGGCAGCCGGTACCCCTCGATGATCTTCCGGGCTCCGGTGGCGAACCCGGTCGCCACCTCGACCATCCCGGCGAACGCCTCGTCGGTCAGCACCTCGCCCAGCGTGGCGCGGGCGGCGGTGAGGGACAGCGGGTTGCCGGCCAGCGTGCCGCCGACGCCGCCCATGTCGACGAGGTCGAGGTCTGAGCGGCCGCTCAGCGCGGCGGCGAGCTCCTCGGTGAGGCCGTACGCGCCGATCGGTACGCCGCCACCGATCGCCTTGCCGATCGTGACGGCGTCGGGCTCGAGGCCCCACGCGGCGGTAGCCCCGCCCGGCCCGGCGGAGAACGTGTGCGTCTCGTCGTTGACGAGGTATGTGCCGTGCCGGCGGGTCAGCTCGCGGACGCCGGCGAGGTAGCCGGGTTCGGGCAGGACGATGCCGATGTTCGTCAGCGCGGGCTCCATCAGCACCGCCGCCACGTCGCCGTGCGCCAGCTCCCGCTCCAGGCGGTCGAGGTCGTTGTACTCGGCGACGCGGCTGGTCCGCGTGACGTCGTACGGCGCGCCGACGTTGCCCTCGCGGCTGCGCGCCCGCCCGTCCGGCCCGACCACGATGAGCGACTCGTCGACCGAGCCGTGGTAGCAGTAGCTGTTGACCAGCACGCGGGGGCGGCCGGTGACCGCGCGCAGCAGCCGGATCGCCCACCGGTTGGCGTCCGTCGCGGTCAACGTGAAACTCCATTGTGGAACTCTGAAGCGCCGCGCCAGCTCGGCGCCTACCTCGGCCGCCTCCTCGGTGGGCAGCATCGTGGCCAGGCCGCCCCGCTCGGCCAGCCGCCGGGTGACCGCCTCGACCACCGGCGGGGGCGCGTGGCCGGCCATCGCACCGGTGTCGCCGAGGCAGAAGTCGACGTACTCGTGACCGTCCACATCGGTCACCCGCGCCCCGTGTGCGGTCGCGAGGTGGATCGGGAAGCCGGCCGCGGTCTTGTTCATCCACGTCATCGGCACCCGGCCGAAGAGGTTGCCGGCCCGTGCGTACGCGGCGGCGGAGCGCGGGTGGCGGTCGGCGTAGGCGGCCCGCTCGCGGGCCAGCAACGCGGTCAGTCGGCTGCGGTCGAACATCCGTAACGCTCCTCACCTGGGCTTTCACCGGCAGCCTAACCGGGCACCCGGATTACTCAGGACAGTTGCGGCCGCGGCTTCTACGCTGTCGGCAGCCCCTTCCGGAAGGAGTCATCCATGTCCGCACGCCTGCGCCTGCGCCGCATCGCCGTCGCGTCCACCGCACTGGCCGGGGCGGCGCTGGTCGCCGTCGTGTCCGGCGGCGCGCAGCTGCTCGCCACCGCCGCCACCGCCATCGAGTACGCCGTCATGTAGCCGACGCCGTGGTCGCGTTCACGGGTCAGCCCGAGAGTGCCGATCGGCTAGCCGGCGGCGGCCGGGACCCAGCCCGGGTCCCGGCCGCTCAGCCCGAGCGCCCGGTCCAGGACCGGCGCGTCCGCCGCCACCGGCACCGGCTCGGCGTAGATGCCCATCCGGCGGCCCTGCTCCCCGGTCTCCGCCACGAACCGGTGCGCCACCTCGGCCGCGGCCGGGTCGCAGCGGTACTCCTGCCCGGTCGCGCGCGCCAGGTCCCACCCGTGCAGCACGACGTCGCTGGCCAGCATCGCCGCGATCACCGGTGCCGCGCCGGCCCAGTCGGACGTGGTGGCGGGCACGGCGAGGGACCCGAAACGGTCCGCCCACCCGTCCGCGATCAGCTCGCGGCCCCACACGCCGTCCGGTATCGGCTCGCCCCGCCCGGCCAGGCCGAGTGCGGTGGCCACCTGGAGCAGGTGGTTGGCGAGCGTCCGGACGTCCCAGTCCCGGCACGGCGTCGGCAGCCCCAGCTGGTCTGGCTCGACGCCCCGCAGCACGGCCGAGGTCTCGGTGATCGCTTTCTCCAGTGCATCGCGCATCCCGGCAGGCTAGGCGCCGGCGCCCGGCCCGGTCTTGAACAAACGCGACCTTGCTAACCTGCCAGGATGCCGGCGATCCTGCACCCGGCCGCGGGCCTGCGCAAGTTCCGGTTCAGCACGGTGGAGCCGGCGCCGGCGCTGCGCCCGTTCGTCGCGCACTACTGGATCGTGAGCTGGGACCTGCGCGGCGAAGAGCCGTACGAGCAGCGCGTCCTGCCGTACCCCGCGGTCAACGTCACCTTCACCGCCGGCCGCTGCCGGGTGGCCGGCGTGCCGCGCGGCCGCTTCGCCGAGGTGCTGCGCGGCGCGGGTCGCGTCTTCGGCGCCCGCTTCCACCCCGGCGGGTTCCGGCCCTTCCTCGGCGCGCCGGTCTCCTCGATCACCGGCCGCTTCCTGCCGGTCGAGGCCGTCTTCGGCCCGGAGGCGCGCGGTCTCGCCGACGCCGTCCTCGCCGCCGGCGACCCGGCCGCCGCCGCACTCATGGACGACTTCCTGGGTACCCGTGCACCGGCCGATCCCGACGCGGCGGCGACACTCGTCGCGGGCGCCGTCGCCCGCGCGGCGGCCGAGCCCGGCATCACCCGCGTCGACGACCTGGCCGCGGTGGTGGGAGTGGGTGTGCGGCGGCTCCAGCGGCTCTTCGCCGAGTACGTCGGCGTCGGCCCCAAGTGGGTCATCCGCCGCCACCGGCTGCACGAGGCGGCCGCCCGCGCGGCGTCCGGCGCCGCCCTCGACCTCGTGGCGCTGGCGGCCGAGCTCGGCTACGCCGACCAGGCGCACCTCACCCGCGACTTCGCCAGCCTCGTCGGCGAGCCGCCGTCCCGGTACGCGCGGGCGCAGTGACGTGTACCCGACGATGGACCTGGACCTCGACGGCCTGCGCGTGCGGACGCTGGTCGCCGGTGACGCGGACCTGGTGGTGGAGGCGACCCGCGCGGAGCGGCGGCCCGCCCTGTGGGGGCCGCGTCCGGCCGGTCCCTACTCGCAGGACGACGCGCGGGCGGCGCTGCGCGCGTGGGAGGCGGAGCAGGTCTCCTACGGCGTGCTCGACGGGCCGCGGCTGGTCGCCGCGCTCGGCCTCATGCCCTCCGGGCCGGGCGCGGCGGAGCTGGCCTACTGGGTGCGGCCGGAGCGGCGCCGGGAAGGGCTCGGCCGGCGGGCGGTGCGGGCGGTCACCGCCTGGGCACACGCGCACGCCGGCCTGACCCGCGTCTGGCTGGAGATCGACCCGGACAACGCGCCCTCGCTGCGGCTGGCGGAGAGCGCCGGCTACCGCTACGAGGAGCGGATGCCCCGCCACTGCCGCACCTGGGCGGCGGACGACCCGGCCCAGGACGTGTGGCACGACTGTCTCATCTGGACGCACGAGGCGAGCGGCCGTCGACGGTGAGGCGGTGCGGATATCCGGCGGAGGGCTCGCCGCCGCTGGTGTGGGCCGTGTCCGGGACCGGGCAGCGGGCCGTCCGGGCCGCATAATGAGCCTCGATTCGGGAGGTACCGCCAACCAAATGATCATCTTGATGCACAGCTCGAAGACGATGCGCCCGCCCACGTCGGGGCTCGCCCCCACCGGCACGCCCGCCCTCCTCGACCGGGCCGAGGAGCTCGTCGGGTACCTGCGGACCCTCTCGCCGGCCGAGCTGGCCCGGGTCATGAAGGTCTCCGCCGACCTCGCCGCCAAGGTGCGCGACACGCACGAGGAGTGGAGCACCAAGCCGGACCGCCAGGCGCCCGCGGCCGCCACGTTCGTCGGCGACATCTACAGCGGGCTCCAGGTCGACACGTTCACGGCGGCCGACCGCGCGTACGCGGACAAGCACCTGCGCATCCTCTCCGGCCTCTACGGCATCCTGCGCCCGTTCGACGGCATCAGCCCGTACCGGCTGGAGATGGGCTACCGGCTTCCGCGCGGCAACCTCTACACCTTCTGGGGCACCGCGATCGCGGAGCAGCTGCCGGCGAAGGGGCGGATCGTCAACCTGGCGGCGGGCGAGTACAGCCGGACCGTCCTCCCGCACGTCGACCCGGCGCGGGTGGTCACGCCGCGGTTCCTCACCGTGGACGCGGCGTCCGGGGTGGCGAAGTTCGTGGTCGTGCACGCCAAGATCGCCCGTGGTGCGTTCGCGCGGTGGCTGGTGACCGGGCGGGTCAAGGAGGGCGCGATCCGCGAGTTCGCCGAGATCGGCTACCGGTACGACGAGGAGCGGAGCACGCCGGCCGAGCCCGTGTTCGTATGCGAGGAGTTCGGCGGCAAGGGGCTGTCGGTCCGCCTGACCTGACCGCATCGACGGCCGCCTAATTGGGTACCAGGGGAAGGTGACCTCGACGGCAGAGGCCGACACCGGCCTGCGGCGCGTGATCAGCCGGCCCATGCTGGCGTTCTTCATCCTCGGCGACATCCTCGGCGCCGGCATCTACTCGCTGACCGGCGAGGTCGGCGGCGAGGTGGGTGGCGCGATCTGGCTGGCGTTCCTGGTGGCGTTCGCGCTCGCGTTCCTGACCGCGTTCGCCTACCTGGAGCTGGTCACCAAGTACCCGCAGGCCGCGGGCGGCGCGCTCTACACCGACCGGGCGTTCCGGCTGCCGTTCCTGACGTTCCTCGTCACGTTCGCCATCATGGCCTCGGGCGTCACCTCGGCCACCTTCGCCGCGAGCCGGGTTGGCGGCGACTACTTCACCGGCCTGACCGGCGTCGAGTCACCGCCGACCGTGCTCATCGGCGTCGCGGCGATCCTGCTGGTCGCGGCGATCAACCTGTGGGGCGTCGCCGAGTCGGTGCGCGTCAACATCGCCATCACCGTCGTCGAGCTCGCCGGCCTGCTGTTCGTCATCGGGATCGGCGCGGTCGTGCTCGCCCGCGGCGACGGCGCGCCCGCGCAGGCGTTCGAGCTGGCCGGGTCCGGCTTCGGCGTGGTGACCGGCGTGCTGGCCGGGGCCGCGACGGCGTTCTACGCGTTCCTCGGCTTCGAGGACTCGGTCAACCTCGCCGAGGAGACCAAGGAACCCAGCCGCACCTTCCCACCCGCGATGGTGACCGGCCTGCTGCTGGCCGCCGTCGTGTACCTGCTGGTCGCCTTCACCGCCGCCATGACCGTCCCGCTCGACGTGCTCACCGAGTCGACCGGCCCGCTGCTGGAGGTGGTCCGCCGCGGCGCGCCCGACCTGCCCGTCGAGGAGATCTTCTCGGCCGTCTCGATCTTCGCGGTCGCCAACACCATGCTGATCAACATGCTGATGGCCTCCCGCCTGCTGTACGGCATGGCCGGCCGCGGCGTACTCCCCGGCGCCTTCGGCCGCCTGTCCACGCGCCGCACGCCGTGGGTGGCGATCGCGTTCACGAGCGGCCTGTCGATCCTGCTGCTGGCCACCGTCGACGACCTGGGCGACCTGTCGGACACCACGGTGCTGCTGCTGACCGCGGTCTTCCTGCTGGTCAACGCCTCCGCGCTGGTCCTGCGCCGCGATCCGGTCGCCCATCAGCACTTCCGGGCCCCCACGGTGGTACTGGTCCTGGGCGCCCTCGTCTCGGCGGTCTTCCTGCTGCCGATCACGCGCGAGGCGTCGATCTACGTGCTGGCGCTGTGGCTGCTGCTCGCGGGGGTCGGCCTGTGGGCGGTGAACTGGCTGCTGCTGCGCCGGTCCGGGTGATGGTTCCTTGGGCTCTGCTGCTCGGCCGGTCCGGGCGATCGGTTCGGTTGCCGCCGCGCCGGTCAGGGTGATGGTTGCTTCGGTTCTGCTGGTCCGCCGGTCCGGGTGATCGCGCCCGGACCGGCGGGATGGCCCTTTAGGAGACCACGCAGTTGGTGCCGTTCGGACCCTCGCCCACCTTCTCCGGCTCGTCGCCGCTGTCGTTGCCCTCGAAGAGGTCGCAGAGCCCGATGTCACCGCCGTTGATGGTGACCCCGGAGAGCCGCGCGGTGTCGCCGAAGTTGACGTTGATGCCCACGAGCACGTCACCGGGCGCGGTGGCGGTGACATTGCTCAACACCACGTCGCGCCGGGCCTGGGTGGAGCAGTTGCCGCAGGAGCGGTACAGCTTGCCGAAGTCCTCGACCTCGAAGTCGCGGATCGTCACCGAGCCGCCCGCGCCCCGATTGTCCTGGAACACCTTGTCCTCCGCGCCGCTCGCCCCGCCGCCCTCGATCACGACGGTCGCGCCGGTGCCCCGGAAGGTGGCGGCGTCTTCCCCCACGTCCTCCCAGAACACGTTGCGCAACGTGCAGGTGCCCTGGCAGTGCACGCCGTCGGCCGCGGGCGCGCCGATGATGACGTTTTCCAGCGTGGCGCCGTTGGCGAGGCGGAACAGCGGGTCCTGCCCCTCGTCCTGGCCCCCGCCGCCGAGGTCGCCGCCGCCGATGAAGCGGCGGTTGGTGCCGTCGAACGTGCCGCTGACCGCCATGGTCTCGGTGAGCGTCACCTGACCCGTCGCGGGTGGCGCGTCGGCCGCGGCGAAGTGCGCGCCGCCGATGCCGGCGACGACAAGCGCGGTGGCGGCCGCCCCGACGATGATGCCGCCACGCCATCTACTGATCTTTCGAACTGACATTGTCTGTCGTGACCTTCCGTGGGAACTCTTGCCGGTCTGGAATGCGCAAGAGTGCCCAGGTCAACGAGCGGAGAGCCGCGGACGGATCGCACCGTCCACGCGGGTCGACCAGGGCGTTTCGTCCATACACCTCCTGAAGAAAGCGGTTTCCTCCTCCGAAGGCTAGGGCAGAACGCCGACGGCAGTCAATGCATTGCCCGGTTTGGGCCCGCTGCTCCCGGCGGCCCGCGCGGCCAGGGTCACGTGCTGCGGGCGATCTCCTATGAGTGACTCACGGCTTGGGCGGGTGCGGGCGGAGCCGTGCGGCCGGGGGAGCGGCGAGCGTCCGCGCCCAGAGCGACTCGTACCGCGCCGCCATCCGCGCGGCGGTGAACGCGGCGAGGGTCCGCTCGCGGGCCCGCCGGCCGAGCCGTTCCCGGGCGACCGGGTCGGCGGCCAGGCGGCCGATCGCCCCTGCGAGCGCGGCCGGGTCGCCGGTGGGCACGAGCCGCCCGCAGCGGCCGCCGTCGAGGAGCTCGGGCACGCCGCCGGTGGCGCTGGCGACGCAGGGCAGGCCGGCGCCCATCGCCTCGACGAGGGCCAGCCCGAGCGTCTCGTAGCGGGACGGCTGGCAGTAGATGTCCACATCGCCCAAGAGGTCGGGCACCCGGTCGCTCCAGCCGGTCAGCTCCACCCGGTCCGCGACGCCGAGCCGCGCCGCGCGGGCACGCAGCGCGGCCTCCTGGGCGCCCGACCCGATCAGCCTGGCCCGCACGCCCGGCAGCCGGGTCAGGGCGTCGATCAGCACGTCCTGTCCCTTGACCGGGTCGAGGCGGCCCACGCAGCCCACGACCACATCGCGGTGCGGGCGGGTCCTTATGACCACGGGGGGCGGCACGCCGTTGTGGATCACGTGCACCGAGCCGCGGCCGAGGGCGTAGAAGTCCTCGATCCGCTTGGCCCCGTCGCCGCTGACCGCGACGTTGCCGTCCAGCCGCAGCGCGAGCGCCCGCGTGCGGAGCAGGAGCGCCAGGTCGACGGTGCGCGCGGCCATGTGCTGCACGGCGAGGACCCGCGGCCGCCGCAGTGCCAAGGCCGCGCCCAGCATGGTCGGCGACGCCCACGGCACCTCGAGGTTGGCCTGCACCACGTCGGGGCGCAGGCGGCGCAGCAGCCGCGCGTGCGCCAGCACGCCGCCGCCGGTCACGTGTCCCGGCACGCCGGGGCGGTACCCGGCCAGCCATCGCACCACGGGTTCGTGGAGGCCGGCCACGTGCACGTCGTACGCGTCGCCGAGGCCGCCGACGAGGTGGCCCAGCGCGACCTCCGCGCCGCCCACCGCGCTGACGCTGGTGTAGAGCAGCACGCGGGGCCTCCCGGCCACGGGTCAGGCGTCCTCGCGGCAGGGGTTCTCCAGCCGGAAGAAGTTGCTCTGCCGGCCGTCGCTGCGCTCCTCCTGGTAGATGAAGTTGAGGTGGCGCTCGTCGAAGGTCCTGAACCATTCGTCCCAGCTGATCCGGCGCAGCCGCCCGTCGCTGTCGCCCAGCGGGAAGACGAAGGTCAGCACCCCGGCCCGCCCGTCGTGTTCGGTGCCGTCCACCGTCGCCGGTGCGGCGTCGCGCCGGTCCGCCCACTGCTGGATCACCGCGCGGTCGGCGGTGACGAGGCTCCGGCCGGGGCGCTCCGGCCGGTCGTCCGGGGAGGTGATCTCCTGCGCGTACCGCAGCGACCGCGAGGTTTCCGGGCCCGTGCGGATCCCTTTGTGTTGAGTCATCGTGCGTTCCCCCTCGTCGTCGGGTCAGGGGATGGCTACCCGCGCGCCGCGATCAGATTCGTCGGGCCGGCCGCATATCGCCGGTCGGGGAGGGTACCCACGCGCGGTGAGCACAGCACATGAGCCCAACCCGTACGGCTACGCGGGCGAGGGCACGATGCCGGACCGGCGCCCGGACGACCAGCTCGAAGACACGGCCGAGAGCATCGCCATCCCCGGCGACGACCTGACGACCGCGGTCGCCGAGGCCGTCGACGAGGAGGAGGAAAAGCGGGAGCGGCGGCTACACGCCGATCCGGCGCCACGGGCCCCAGATCGCAAACGTTAGCCCGCGGCTGGCCTGGATGTTCACGAAGAGGGTGTGCCCGTCCGGGCTGAACGTGGAGCCGGCGAACTCGTCGTTCGACCGGTCCGCGCCGGTGCTGCTGGTGAGCCGGTTGAGGGCGATGTCGAAGAGCCGCCCGCCGCTGGTCAGCCCGCGCACGTAGTTGTCGGCGACGTTGTCCTCGCAGACGACGAGCGTGCCGCGGGGGCTGGTCGTGACGTTGTCCGGAAAGTCGAGCACGTCCGGGCCGGGCGACTCGTAGAGCAACTGGAGCCGCGCCGAGCGGGTGTGGTACGCCCAGATCTGCCCGTGGCCGTTGCCGAACCCGTCGGCGATCGGGCCCAGTGACGTCTCCGCCGGCCCGCCACCCTGGGTGGAGGTGAAGTAGACGACGCCGTCGTCGTACGCCGAGCCTTCCAGGCGGGAGAAGTACGCCGCGCCCTGGGCCCAGCCCTGCCGGGCGACGTGGGTGAGCGCGGTGTCGTTGGTGGTCGCCGCCGGCTGACCGGGCGTGTACGGGAAAGTGGGCGCCGGGTCGTCGATGTCCACCCACTCCACCTTGTACGAGGCCCGGCGCGCCTGACTGGCGGCGAGGTCGAGGTTGGGTCGCCCGCGCACGGCGAGCATTTGCAGCCGCCCCCGGTTGTCCAGCCGGCCGCTGCCGCGGGGGTGGCGGCGCGGCTTGTACCGGTAGAAGCCCGACGGCCAGCCGAAGTTGTCCTCGGTCAGGTAGAGGCATCCGCTGTGCGGGTCGTAGGCGACGGACTCGTGGGCGAAGCGGCCGGCGGCGGTGATCGGCTCGCCGCTGGATCGTCCGTCGACCGGCACCTCGAAGACGAAGCCGTGCGGCCGCGTGAGCGGCACGTTGGAGGTGCCGGTGAAGTCGGGCCCGACGTCGGGCCCGTTGACCGTCTCCTCGCAGGTGATCCAGCTGCCCCACGGCATGCGGCCGCCGGAGCAGTTCATCATCGTGCCGTTGCAGCTTGTGTACGCGTGCACCACCTCGCCGTACCGGGTGACCTCGACGGTGGTGGTGCCGCCCTGCGCCATCGGGTCGTACGCCCGCGTGGCGTCGCCGAAGGCGGGCCCGGGGCTGTTGAGCTCGTGGTTGCGCACCAGGACGTACCGTCCGCCGCGGCCGCGGAACGCGCCCATGCCGTCGTGGCGGCCGGGGAGCGCGGTGCCGTCGTCGAGGGTGACGGGTGACTCGGTGTCGTGAAAGGAGCGGTACTGGAAGCCCTCGGGCAGCCAGAGTCGCACCTTGCCGTCGCGCAGGTCGGGGATCGGCCCGAGCCGGGGCGCGTGTGCGGTGGCGCCCGCCGCGCCAGCGCGGTTGACGAACCCGAGGAAAGGCCCGCCGATCAGTGCGCCGCCCGCGGCGGCGGTGCCGCGGAGGAGGGTACGCCGGTCAAGTTCAGCCATCCCACGATCCTGGACAGCGATTCACCCGCTGGCAACCTCTCGTTCATGCCAAGGTCAGGTGGCCGGGCCCGTGCGGGGGGTGGCCGCCGGGCGGTCCACTCCCTGCCGCAGGCGGTCGGTCAGCCCGTCCGACGACCTGGGGTGCCCGGCGAACCGGGCGCGGGGTGGACCGCCCAGCGGCCCGCCGCGGAGCTACCCGCCCACCAACCGGGCAGCCCCGCGGACGCGTGGTCACTTCTCCGTCAGCCTGATGAACGTCACCGAGTGGGCGGGGAAGTCGTACGTGAACCCGTTCGAGAAGCCGCCGACCCGGCGCTCCACCGGGGACACCCGGGTCGGCTGCGCGAGCGAGTTGACGTCGCCCGGCTCGCCGGTCAGCGTCGTCACCGTGGCGGTCGGCCACACGCGGCGGCCGTCGAGCCGTACGGTGGTGCGCACGCCGGTGTCCTGCGCGTTGACGACCTTGAGCGTGACCGCCTTCCCGTCCCGGGACACCACCTGGTAGAGCGGCTCCACCGTGGCGCTGTCGACGAAGCTGTTGACCTGTTGTCCGTCGAGCCACGTGGTGATCGTGCGACCGGTCACCTGGATCTTGAGGCGGTAGTCGCGGCCGGTCTCGACCGTGGTGGCCGAGGTGGCGATCGACGACTTCGCGCCGTTGGTGGCCTTCTCGATCGCGGACTGGGTGTTGTTCCAGCCGCCCACGTTCCACCAGTAGAAGTTTCCGGTGTCCCGTACGCCGAACATGACCAGGAAGCCTTCGGCGCCGGCGGTCTTCCGCGCGGTCACCTCCATCGTGTAGTTGGACCAGTCGACCGAGCCGGCCGTCGAGCGGGCGTCGGTCACGTTCGCGGTCTGCACGTAGGCGCCGTCTTCCACAGCCCAGGTGCCCAGGCCGGGCGTCCACCGGGAGGCGCCGGTGGAGAAGTCGTCCGCGAAGAGCACCGTGCCGTCGGCCGCGGTCACCTTCACGTCGTCGTAGCGCACCTGCGTGTTCCACGAGCCGAGGCCGACGGCGCCGGCGATGTCGGGCACCGGCCGCACACCGCCGCCGCGGAACGCGCTCGGCACGATCCGCTCGCCGACGTTCGTGGAGAACAGCTTCTGCACGTAGTAGCTCGGCGAGCCGTACAACTGGTCGTTGTCGAACCAGATCAGGTCCGGTGTCCAGTTGACATAGTCCACGTTGGACAGCAGCGGGGCGTACGAGGCCAGCTCGATGACGTCCGAGTTGCGCTCGATCCCGGTCAGGTACGACGCCTCGGCGAGCGCGTTGCCGAACGTGTTGCCCTGCGAGGCGTACTCGCCGACGAACACCTTCGGCCCGCTCCGGTCGTACGTGTCGTACCGGTGGTTGTTGGCCAGGAACCAGCTCGGGCTGTTGTAGTAGTGCTCGTCGACCAGGTCGGCGCCCTGGTCGCGGGCGAACTGCCACATCCGGTCGAACCACGGGCCCTGCGAGATCGCGCCGGAGTTGCTGATTATCTTGATGTCCGGGTACTTGGCGCGGATCGCGGCGGCGAATTTCGGGTAGGTCGTGAAGAAGTACTCGTCGCCTTCCTCGTTACCCAGGCCGACATATTCAAGGCCGAACGGTTTCGGATGCCCCATCGCCGCCCGCCGCGCGCCCCACGGCGAGGTGACCGGCCCGTTGGCGAACTCGACGAGGTCGAGCGTGTCCTGCACGTACTGGGCGAGCTTCTGCTCGTCGGTCAGCCGCCGGCTCTGCCCGCACGCGTTGACGCCGACCGACTGCACCGGCAGGGGCTCGGCGCCGACGTCCTCGGCGAACTGGAAGTACTCGAAGTAGCCGATGCCGTACGACTGGTTGTAGCCCCAGAAGTTGAAGTTCGTCGGCCGCTCCTCGACCGGCCCGAGCGTCTCCTTCCACTGGTAGATGCGGCGCCGGTCCTGGTTCACCGAGTACGGGTCGTAGGTGCCCACGTTGGTCACGCACCCGCCGGGGAAGCGCACGAACCGCGGCTGGAGGTCGGCGACCATCTTCGCGAGGTCGGCACGGAGCCCGTTCTTGCGCCCCTTGAACGTGTCGCGCGGAAACAGCGAGACCATGTCGAGGTCGGTCCGGCCGGCGGGCGCCTGGACGACGAGCCGCCCGGCGTCGGTGGTGCCGGACGCCCGGAACGAGGCCGTGTACTTCGCCCACGCGCCGGCTCGCACGTGAAGGGTGGCCGTGCCGAGCACCGACCCTCCATCCTCGACAGTCACGGTCAGCGGAGCCGAGTCGACGGGCCGCCGGGCCCACAGCGACAGGTCGTACCGCTTACCCGCCCGCAGCGGCAGCCCACGGTTGAACCCCGCGTTGCTCACCCCGGCGGTGCCGTCACCGGTAACGTCCAACCGCAGGTAGTTGCGGTTGTTCGCGTTCAGCGGAGCCTCCGCGGCGACGACGGGGGAAGCCGCCGCCCCGCGCGACACCGGGCTCCACGCGGTCATCCCCGTATAAGACGCGTTGTCGCTCGCGTCGAACTCGAACGACCGGTTCCGCACCAGCTCGGCGTAGAGGCCGCCGTCCGCCGCGTGGTTGATGTCCTCGTAGAACACGCCGTACAGGTTGGGGCTGACCGCCGTGCCCCGGGACCGGGTGTCCACGGTGAGGTCCCCGGAGGCGAACTCCTCGACCCGGAACTTGGTCGGCGGCGCCGTGCCGGTCACCAGGCGGCCGCCGCTGACCGAGACGTTCAGGCCGCCGGAGGTGAGCACGGCCTTGCCCCCGCCGGCGTCGGTGAGCTGGAACTCCGAACCGGTGGAGGAGAGCCGCACCGGTGTGCCGGCGCGCAGGTACCGCCCGCTGGCGGTGTCCCTGAGCAGGCCACCCGACGGCGTCAGCACCAGGCCGTTCTTCGGCGGATCGGAAGATACCCGCACCACACCGGACCGGTCGGCGCTCAGGTTGACGCCGGGCGCCCGCAGTGTGAACGGTCCCACCGGTGTGACCGGTCGCCCCGGGCTCGCCTGGACCGCGAAGTAGTCGAAGTCGGCGCGGATCGCGGTGCCGTTCTGCGCCGAGAGGCCGAACAGCCCGACCTGCCGCACGTCGAGGTCGGCGGTCACCCGCCCGGCCTCCACCCACGCGGCACCGTCCCAATAGGACGATACGAACTCGTCGCCGGTGCGGGCCAACTTGAGCGTCTCGGCCGTCGAGCCGGGCCGGGCCGCGAAGCTCGCGCTGAACGCGGCGCCCACCTCGCGGTCGGTCTCGATCACCGGCCCACCGGCGGAGCCGACGTGGCAGAGCCCGACGCGCACGTAGTTGTCCCAGTCCTGCCAGGCGAGCAGCCCGGCGTTTTGGAAGTCGAGCGCGACCGGCGCGCTCACCCGGGTGACGATCTCGAAGTCGCCGGCCGGGATGTCGACGAGGAAGAGGTTGCGGGCGGTGTTGACGCCCTGGTACGTGTCGCCGGCGAGGGTCTCCAGGCGCAGCGCGCCGCCGGAGACCGACCAACGGGAGTCGTCGGGGGACAGGACCGTCCAGTCAGGGCCGAGCGTGGTGCCGTCGAACTCGTCGACCACGGCACCGGACGGCAGGACCGGGTCGGCCGCCGCCACGGCGGGCGGCGTCGCGACGACGAAGGGGACGAGGAGCGCGAGAGCGGGGAGGAGCTTCATCGAGACCTCCGTATGTTTGCGCTAACACAGAAGCGCGCGAGAAACCCGCCGCGAAGGCGGCGGGTCTCAGCGCTTGCGAGGGGTGATCAGCCGCTGGAGGAGGATGAACGCGAACAGCAGCGCGCCGATCACGATCTTCGTCCACCAGGAGCTGAGCCGGCCGTCGAAGGTGATGAGGGTCTGGATCAGCCCGAGCACCAGCACGCCGAGCACGGTGCCGAGCACAAACCCTGTGCCGCC
Source organism: Phytohabitans sp. LJ34 (assembly GCF_052068095.1). Lineage (NCBI taxonomy): Bacteria > Bacillati > Actinomycetota > Actinomycetes > Micromonosporales > Micromonosporaceae > Phytohabitans > Phytohabitans sp. LJ34. The sequence continues at coordinate 268,992 of NZ_JBQHDG010000017.1, forward strand.
GGTCAGCAGCGTGCCGCCGATGACGACCGCGGCGATCGCGTCGAGCTCCATGCCGACCGCGTGCAGGCTGTTTCCCGAGGGCAGGTAGAACGTGAAAAGGACGCCGCCGAGGGCGGAGCAGAAGCCGCTGATCGTGTAGACGCCGATGCGGGTGCGGGCGATCGGCAGGCCCATCAGGTGCGCGGAGCGCGGGTTGCCGCCAATCGCGTACGTGTTGCGGCCGAACCGGGTGAACGCCAGCACGTACGCCGCGACGAGCACTACCACGAGCGCGATGATGACGCTGGGGGAGATGCGGTACTCGCCGATGTGGATCGAGTCGGCCATCTTCGTCCAGAATGGATCGTTGATCCGGATCGACTCGGTGCCGATCGTGTAGCAGAGGCCGCGGGCGAGGAACATGCCGGCGAGCGTGACGATGAACGGCTGGATCTCGAAGTAGTGGATGATGCAGCCCATCGCGAAGCCGAGCGTGGGGCCGATGAGCAGCGCGATCGGGAGCACCACGAGCGCAGGCCAGTGCGCCTGCTCCAGCAGCGCGGCCGACACCATCGTCGTGAGCGCGACCACCGAGCCGACCGACAGGTCGATGCCGCCGGTCAGGATCACGAACGTCATGCCCACCGCGACCACGAGCAGGAAGCCGTTGTCGATGAACACGTTCAACACAACCTGCGGATCGCTGAACGCCTCGTACTGCACCACACCGCTGCCGTACATGAGCGCGAGCAGGGCGAGGGTGGCGTAGAGCGGCAGGTACTTGCGCTGCTGCGGCCGGGCCAGCCGGGACCGCACGTCGGCGAAGGTCGTCATGCCGGCACCTCGACCTTCTCCGTCGTGGCGGCGGTGGGTCCGGCCGGTGGCGCCGCGGGTCGTCGGCGCCGGCCTTGGAAGACCTTGGCGCGGAAGGCCGGCGACTGCACCAGGCACACGATCGTCACGACGAGTGCCTTGAACAGCAGCGTGGTCTCCGGCGGGATACCCGTGGTGTAGATGGTCGTGGTGAGCGTCTGGATGAGCAGCGCGCCGACGACGGTGCCCGCGATGGAGAACCGCCCACCGGCCAGCGACGTGCCGCCGATGACGACGGCGAGGATCGCGTCGAGCTCGTACCAGAGGCCGGCGTTGTTGCCGTCCGCGCTGGACACGTTCGAGCTGATCATCAGCCCGGCGATGCCGGCGCACAGGCCCGCCACGATGTACGCCATCATCGTGATCCGCCGCGAGTGGATGCCGGCGAGGCGGCTGGCCTCGGCGTTGCCGCCGACCGACTCGATGAGCATGCCGAGCGCGGTGCGGCGGGTCAGCAGCACGGCCAGCGCCGTGACCGCGAGCGCGATAAGGATCGCGACCGGCACGGTGAAGAGGTAGCCGCCGCCGATCCGCTTGTACGGCGAGCTGTTGATCGTGATGATCTGGCCGTCGGTGATGAGCTGGGCCAGGCCGCGGCCGGCGACCATCAGGATGAGCGTGGCGATGATCGGCTGGATGCCGATGACCGCGACCAGGAGGCCGTTCCAGGCGCCGAGCAGCAGGGCCAGCCCGAGCGCCAGCGCGACCGCGACGGCCACACCGGCCACGCTGTTCTGGTCGCCCTGCTCACTGATCCGCCAGCAGGCGAACGCGCCGCAGATCGCGACCACCGAGCCGACCGACAGGTCGATGCCGCCGGTGGCGATGACCAGCGTCATGCCGAGCGCCACCAGGATCAGCGGCGCGCCGAAGCGGACGATGTCGATCAGGCTGCCGTACAGGTGGCCGTCGCGCACCTCGACGCTGAAGAAGTTCGGCGTGAAGATCAGGTTGGACAGCAGCAGGACCACCAGCATGGCGACCGGCCAGAAGAGGCGATGTTTGACCAGGGTGTTCACGGCTTGGCTCCACTGGCGATGGTTTCCATGACGCGGTCGACGTCGAGGGTGTCGTCGTTGGGCAGCTCGGCGATCAGGTGGCGGTCGCGCAGCACCGCCACCTTGTGGCTCAGCCGCAGCACCTCCTCCAGCTCCGCCGAGACGAAGAGCACGGCCATGCCGCCGTCGGAGAGCTGCGCGACGAGGCGCTGGATCTCCGTCTTGGCGCCGATGTCGATGCCGCGGGTCGGCTCGTCGAGGATCAGCAGCCGCGGCTCGGTGATGAGCCAGCGGGCCAGCAGCACCTTCTGCTGGTTGCCGCCGGAGAGGTTGCGGACCTGGGCCTCCGGGTTGGCCGGCCGGATGTCCAGCGCCTTGATGTACCGGTCGACGAGCTCGTCCTGCCGGCGGCGCGGGATCGGCCGGGTCCAGCCGCGGGTGGCCTGCATGGCGAGGATGATGTTCTCCCGCACGGTGAGCTCCTCGATGAGGCCCTCCGTGCGGCGGTTTTCGGAGCAGAAGGCGATGTCCTTGGCCATCGCGGTGCGTGGCCCGCGCATCGTCACCGGCCGGCCGTCGACGGCCAGTTGCCCGTGGTCGGCCTTGTCCGCGCCGTAGAGCAGGCGAGCCACCTCGGTGCGGCCGGAGCCGAGCAGGCCGGCCAGGCCGACCACCTCTCCCTTGTGGATGGTGAGGCTGAACGGCGCCACCGCGCCCTTGCGTCCCAGCTCGCGCGCGTCGACCAGCGGCACGTTGTCTTCCTGGAACCGCTTGGGCCGGTCTTCGAGCCGCTCCAGGACCTCGAGCTCCTTGCCGATCATCTTCCCGATCAGGTCGATGAGGGTCAGCTCGCTGGTCCGGTACTCGCCGACCCGCCGGCCGTTGCGCAGCACGGTGATCCGGTCGGCGATCTCGTAGACCTGGTCGAGGAAGTGGGTGACGAACAGGATCGCGATGCCCTCGTCCTTGAGCTGCCGCATGACCCGGAAGAGCTGCTGCACCTCGCCGGCGTCCAGGCTGGACGTCGGCTCGTCGAGGATCAGCACCTTGGCCGAGATGTCGATCGCGCGGGCGATCGCCACCATCTGCTGGACCGCGATCGAGTACGTGCCGAGCTGCGCCGACACGTCGATGTCGAGCTGGAGGCGGCGCAGCAGCTCGCTCGCCCGTCTTTCTACAGTGGACCATCGAATGTGGCCGAGGAAGCGCGGCTCGCGCCCGATGAAGATGTTCTCCGCCACCGACAGGTTGGGACAGAGGTTGATCTCCTGGTAGACGGTGCTGATGCCGGAGTGTTGCGCTTGCAGCGGCCCGGAGAAAGAGACCGGCTGCCCGTCCAGCACGATGCCGCCCTGGTCGATGTCGTACACCCCGGTGAGCACCTTGATGAGCGTCGACTTGCCGGCGCCGTTTTCGCCCATGAGGGCGTGCACCTCACCCGGCAGCATCCGGAAGTCGACCTCGCTCAGCGCCTTGACGCCGGGGAACTCCTTGCTGATCCCCGTCATCGTCAGGATGGCCTCGGTCACCTGCCTGCCCTTCTAGCGGCGATGGGTGGCCGCCCCACCCCATGCGGGAGGGTGGGGCGGCCGTGGTCGGGTCAGTACTGGCGTTCGGGCAGGACGGTCTTGGCCTGCTCCTGGGTGAAGGTGGTTTCCTTGGTGATGATGCGGGGTTCGACGGCTTCGCCGGCGTTGACCTTCTTGACCAGTTCCAT